>JAQYWO010000487.1 GCA_029379215.1 Rhizonema sp. PD37 | reverse complement strand
ATACAAAGAAATGTTCATCAAAAAAAACAGATAAAAAGTTTAAACATTAACCAAAAAACTTTGCAAATTGACTTACAAGATGTAGTTGCAGGTCAAACATTTTTTGTAAAATTGTTACTTTTGGTGTTAATTTTAATACTTTGTTTTATGGCAGGTATTTTAGCCGGATATGTAGGATGCCTCATCAGTTTAAATCTCATTACAAAAGAGATTGTGCGTTGGTCAATGGTAGCAACATTATTAGTAGTATCTACTGCAATAGTAAGTGCAATTTTTCAAAATATAATTAAAAATATATTATTAATAGTTTTCAGCTTCTTACTAGTAGTAATTGTTATAGAGTTACTAGTTAAGTTTGAATTTATAAGACCTTCCCCTTTATTTATATCAACAACTCTGGTTGTTACTGCTTTTTGTTTAGGAATTAGTAGCATTAGTTTCTTTGTTATCCGTTTTATGATTACACTAACGGATATTGTGTTTAGTTACTCAAAAGCGAGCAAAATTATAATTATTTCCACTCTCTTTCTCGCCGCAGTTGTTGGTCCTCGTATTACCATCTACCTTGATCTACAAACACAAAAGCCACAGTTTAAAGAAGTTTTGTTATCAACTAACTTGTGCAGGCTTATTACTGTCAGTGGCACTGTATATAGTTTGTTTTTAGCTTTCAGTGCATGGTTGTCGAACCGATTACGAGGTACACCTTGGAACTACCCAGGGTTGTTAAGATCCTGGGGACTTGCTGTGGGATCTTGGGGTGGTACATCTTTTTATAACTTAGACCTTAGCGGAGTCAACTTCAAAAATGCTAAGCTAGCTAACACTGATTTGAGAGCAAGAAAACTTTACCGAACTTGCTTTCAAGGTGTTACTGGATTGGAAAGAGCTAGAGTAGATAGTCGCTACCTAGACTTAGAAATTCCCAAGGTACAGAAACTCCTAACTCATGGATATTCTCAAGATCCAGACTTTAGTAACTTGCGTTTGCGTGGCGCTTATCTTCAAGGAGCAGATTTGCGGCATATAAAGTTGATCGATACAGATTTAACTGGGGTAGATCTGAAAGATGCTGACCTACGTGGTAGCATCTTGGCTAATGCTCAAGTTATCGATGTTGACTTTACAAATGCCAACTTAACCGCAATCTGTATACAAGATTGGAATGTCAATAGCCAAACTTGCTTTACTAATGTTCAATGTGATTACATCTACCGGAAATTAGATGACAAAGGAGAGCTAACCGATCGCTATCCAGTGGAACGCAATTTTGAACCTAGAGAATTTGAATCTCTTTATCAAGAAGTTGGTAATGTGGTTGAATTAGTTTTTAAAGAAGGAGTTAACTGGCGTGCTTTCGCTTTCACTTTACAAAAACTTCAGATAGAAGATGACGGTTTAGGATTAGAACTCAAAGGAATTGAGAAACGAGGGGATCTTTGGGTAGTTAAAGTAACTCACAATAAAAATGTCTCCTCTCTAGAGGTAGAGAAACGCCTTGATGTTTATTATGAAGAGTTAAAGCAACTGCTAGCTACTAAGGAACAGCAAATTAACAGTCTATTGGGGATTGCCACAAACCAAGCAGAGGTAATAAAAGAATTTAGTCAACGTCCATTTGGGAATAGTTTCTTGATTACTGGCAGTACTATTACGAACCTTGCTGGGTCTGGGCGAATTGAATATAATGAAGCGGCAGAGCAAGTTCGCAGCATCATTGCCAATAGTTCCGAACCTGTTCACTTAACAAATACCATTCAGCTTCTTTTGACTCAACTACAAGGGGGGAGTGTTGCTACTACCGCAGGAACTCAGGCAGAACTAATTAAGCAAGTGCTTTTGAGTGAGGCGCAACGAGATACTACTTTTAAACAGCTTCTCCTCCAGCAAAGTCAGCAAATTACTCATGCAACATCAGAAGAAGCGATCGCCACAGCTATTCAAGAAGCGATCGCACAACTTCGTTAACATGCATGTATATACTATCTGACTGGGCGACGAAAACGGCGCTTGCTGTGGCTAAAATAAACTCTATAGCCTTAGACCCCGTTTTTCACAAAATACTCTAGGGCATGCTCGCACTTATGGTAAAAGCACCTGTAAAAACACTGACGCTAGAAGATTTTCTGAAACTGCCTAAAACCAAACCAGCTAGTGAGTACATTAATGGAAAAATAATTCAAAAACCTATGCCTCAAGGAAAGCACAGCATCCTTCAAGGCAAACTGCTAACTGCTATCAATGCCGTAGTCAAGAGTCAAAGAATTGCCTTTGCTTTCCCGGAATTGCGATGTACCTTTGGCGGACGTTCTATCGTGCCAGATGTCGCAGTTTTTGCTTGGGACAGAATACCTATTGATGATAATGGAGATATTGCTAATGTATTCAAGGCAGCTCCCGACTGGACAATTGAGATTCTTTCTCCAGATCAAAGTCAGACTAAAGTCACTGGAAATATCATACATTGTCTGAATCATGGTAGTAAATTAGGTTGGTTGCTCGATCCAGATGAACGCTTAGTATTGGTTTATCCACCAGGAAAGCAGCCAGAACTGTTGCAGGAAGAGGCGAATGTGCTACCCGTTCCAGACTTAGTACCATTACAGTTAACAGTAGGGGATTTGCTTGGTTGGTTGCAGGTGGGTGGGACTTGAAGAAGAATTCAGAGAGAAGGAAAAAATCTTCCAATTATAAGAATTGGAAGTCTTGCTGCTGGTTAACTTAGACGATCGCACTCTCATTGGAATTCGCCGTCAATAGCAGACAGACTTCCAACTGACGGTTGTAGATTTATAATCCGCGTTGGAAATTTGAGTGTCTCAACTGTGGGCTCTTGACTTTTTCTCAATTTAATGCAATGTGACTAACGCTGCACTGGCTGCAGGAACTTCGACGGAGGCAATATTTTCTGAGATCTGTGCTTGTTCTTGCGTGTGAGACTGCCAAGAAGCATCTGATTGAACGCTACTACCGCCGAGAGTAATGTCTGAAGTACTGTCAAGGGAGGGGGAAGTAAGACGCAGTACTGAGCCACGAGTTAATTGGCGTCCCAAATTTATAGCCAATGTAGCATTTTGAGAGCTATCTTTATTAATGACTGTGAGCAAGACGTGATCATTATCGCTTAATACAGCATACACTGTCAAATTAACAGAATTTTGACTTCCCTTTACAGGTAGCAGACGCCCTCCACTACCAAGCTTAAAAAGTAACATCCCATAGTAAAGTGGTCGAGCCGAGTATTCTCCCTGAGAAACGGCGATCGGTGTATATAACCCTGCACCACCGCCATGAAAATTAATGCCTGCTGCACCATTTTGTGCTAGAGTGTACATGAAATCAACTCCCCATAGTGCTGAGGCAAATACATTACTGACTCCCTGTTTTCCACCTTGGTAAACAGAATTGCACTCTGCTATTCGATATGGCAATTTGTTCTGCTGTTTGAACTTTTTGGGCAATTTTGACAATATTATTATCCGGACTTAACAGACGATCAATTGTCACGTCACTATTCTGTGGTGGTCCCATGCGATAATAATGCTGAGTCAGTAAAACAATACGGGAAGCGGCATCCTTGGCAAAGGGGACAGTCCAAGTGTCTGTACCGTTAGCTGATGTCGGTCCCGAAAATGGAACATTTGGAACGCTATCACGAATCGTGTCGAAATACGTGGCAAATTCTTGTAAGAAATCGCTGTATTGATATGTTGATGAACGCAGTCCGTTCTTGTAATACAAATCCGGTTCATTACCCACTTCTAGAAATAAAAGTTGATTTTTCGCTATGCGTGCGGCATATTCAGCCTCAGATGCCGCCACCTCAGGAGTTGATTGACCAAGATTAAGTCCTAGCATCACTTTCCACCCAGCTTTTTGAGCAAAATCAAACAGACTGTCTAAATCGTCCTCTGTAATTGATGTTTTGTCCGTTTGTGATGTCCGCTTTCCACCCTTCCAAAAAGTCTTTTCCACAGAATTACCGCCAATCCGCAAAATCCCTCTTTTGCCAAGCTGACGTACAAAGTTACTGGAGTTTAGACTAAGCAGTGCAAAACGACCCAGCAGTGCTGAGTTAATAAAA
>JAQYWO010000060.1 GCA_029379215.1 Rhizonema sp. PD37 | reverse complement strand
ATTATTACCGTAAATCTTGTTAATTATAATCTAGATACTCAGTTTGCTAAAGGTGAGTATGACCAGGTTGTGAATATCAGCAAAACACTAACATTATGGTATCCTCCTTTACAGGGTGATGTAGCTTTTTTAGAGCGGTTGGGAAGAGCAGAGTTTTATACAGGTAAACCAGAACTAGCTTTGATTAACTTTGTCAAGGGACTAGAAAGCTATAGAATAGGTGATTTTCAGTCAGCAGAAAACTATTTTAAAAGTTCCTTAGATATTCAAGATAATTTCTTTTTAGCCAGAGGATATCTCTCCTCAGCAAATCTGAATCAAGGGGTTAATCATCTGAATAATCCTAATAACAGAAATCCGGGAAGTGCAGTAGACATTTTTGAAAGAATATTACGAATTTTTCCGGGTCATGTGGAGGCTCTTTACGACCTAATGTTAGCTAGTGTTGTGAATGGAGAATTTCAGAAATCAGCCGATGTTGCTAAAGAAATCATTAGTGAGCAGCAATATTTTCAACAGCAGAGAATTGGTTTAATGGGACAAGCTTATTTGCATTTAAGTTGGGCTGAATATCATAATGGTGATTTTAATAAAACCTGGGAACGGTATCGTCAATCTGTGGATTATAAAAGTTGGAAGAAATCTTTGGTTGAGGAGCAAAAATGAAGCTGTCCGAACGGTGGTTGCCATTAGGATTGGTGTTAACCTTAGGGCTTTTGCTAGGGATGTTAAGTTTTTCTGTTTGGAAGAAAACACCTACTCCAGTAGACCGTGTTATTTGGTCGCAACAAGCCCAATGGATTGCTCCTCAAACACCAACCTATCATTTTTATGCCCGTCATACCTTTTATTTACCTGATAATGCACAGGCGGGGTGGCTCAGGTTGAGTGCTGATCATGATTTCATCATCTATGTAAATGGACGGCAGGTGGCAATAGACAATAGTTCCGTCAATAATACTTCTGGTTTAGGTGCTAAGCGAAGTTTGCGGTTTCAAGGTTTCAACGATAGTAATTCCTACCAAGCTAAGACTCACTTAGCTTATTTACTTGCTAGTGTCTGCAACTGGAAGTTGACTACTTATGTAAACTTGACTTCATTCTTACGCCCAGGGAAAAATGTCATTGGATTGGCAGTTCAAAAAGGACAAACAAATCCACGTGTGGTTGCTGAGGGGTATGTTTATCCTGTAGCTGATGCAACTCCCATTAACCTAACAACAGGAGCAAGTTCTTGGCGCGTTTCAAATTTCTGGCAAACTAGAGAATCGGTTCCATGGTTTGATACAAATTTTCCTGATGAAAATTGGTTAGAAGCTAAAATTCTTGGTTCGGTTACGGAAACCACCTACAGTCGGTTGAGTCAAAATTTGTTTGACCGTCCTTTACAAGGAAGTTGGATCAGTGGAACTCAGAGTTCTAACGGTGAGGTATGGCTCAGGGGTGTATGGCAAATACCATCAAACGGGATTTCTCGTGCCTATATTCGATTTGCTGGGAATAGTAACTACTCTTTGTTGCTAAATGGGGCGTTGGTGAACAATTATAAACTTAACGATAGTAACAAGTTACATTTATATGATGTCACAAAACTTCTGCACCCAGGCAATAATATCTTAGCTGTGAGTTTAGCTAGTCCTTTAAATCCAGAATTAGCAAAAATCAATCATAGTTATATGAACTTTTGGTTTGATGGATGGGGAGAAACACAAAGGGGTAAAATTGTTGGGGCGATCGCGACTGATCAGACTTGGACATCTCTTACCCACATCGTACCAGGTTGGGCAGAAGGTGTAGGTGAAGCTCAAAGAGCAAATCTTTTAGGTTCACCTCAAGCGCAACAATTTCAATGGAGCTGGGAAGGAGATGCCTATCTACTGAATTACCCCAAGTACTTTTGGCATCAGAGTGTTTGGCAATTGGCAGGAATTGCCTTTGCTTTCATCTACGCCTCAATTTTAGGTTTTTGGCTAGGGCATCGAGAGAATTGGTGGGATGGGTTGAGTACAGGAGCAGCAGTACTTTCACCAGGGACTTTGTTTTTAATCAGCATTGGTTTACTCAAACATCGCTATGCAGAAGCAGAAACCGGGTTGTTGTTTGCCCAACCAAAAAGCAATTACCTAATACTGTTTGGATTTATAGGTGTTGTCGTGTTGACATTGCTTTTCACCTTACTCAAGCAAAACATAAGAAAATTTCCTCAATGGTTTCTCTGGTTCGTATTAGGATTAGTTACTTGTGTGAGTGTGAGCTTGGCATATGGAGGAAATGTTTTTGTCATTCTTAGCTTAGCTGTTGTAGCTGGAATTATTGTCTCAATATCTCTGTGGATACAGAGACGAAAACCCAAACAAATTCTACTTTTGCAAGATGTTCTCCAAAGACAATGGTCTTCTTGGGGCGAGAAGGTTTTCCTCGTTCTCATTCTTAGTATCGGTTTTGGACTAAGGGTTTATCATCTCAGTTTTATGGACTTGGATGCTGATGAGAATACTTCACTGGACGCAACCAGAGGCATTCTTCGTACAGGTATTCCCATAGCAACCTCTGGCATCTGGTACACTCGCGGTCCTTTCTATCACTACTTACTAGCTCTTTGGTTGAGGCTTGTAGGAGATTCTATGGTTAATGCCCGACTTCTATCTGCGCTTTGGGGGACAGCTACTCTAATTCTAACCTATATTGTTGCTCGTCAATTAACAAAAAAAATATGGATTGCCTTACTCATTACAGCAGTTTTGGCGATAAATCCTTGGCAACTTTGGTATTCTCGGTTTATTCGTTTTTATACTATTTTACAATTTTTTACTGTTCTCAGTTTCTGGTGTTTTTTAAAGGGTTTTATCGACAAGGCAGGAAGGTGCTATCAGTATGTTTTCTTTATAGCTCTAACTATTAGTTTACTAACTCAAGAAATTAATTTAACACTTATACCAGTATTTCTGATCGCTTTTCTTTACTTCTATCGTCCCTTTAACTTATTAAAAGACTGGCGAATCATATTAAGTAGCATAATGATGCTAGCCATCTTTATCTGTAGCCTGAGTTTCGCGCTGATAAAGCTTTTAACTCCTTTAGCAGCGTTGTCTGACGCTACAGCTTCATATCTCAGGCTTCATTTTTCCGATATAACGGACTTATTGAATATTTTTTTTATAGGTCCTAATCGATTACATACAATTTACAGCTTATTCTTTTTTGCAGGATTTATCTACTTTTTACAGCGGAAAGATGGAAAGCTTATATTTTTATTTTTTAGCATAATTGTAAATATATTAATTGTAACTTGTTTAACTTATTATCTGGCAGAACGATATGTTTATGGAGTTTATCCTTTATTTATTATGCTATCAATTTACGGGAGTATCTGCATAATCAGAGATTTAGGTGAAAGGATGCAATCAATATTATATAATTTGCTACCGTTAAAACTGATTGCTCTAGGCTGTCTTCTTTTACTACTAGTTGGTAATATCGAATTTGGGAGAATTTTACCTAGCTATGAAGAAGCATTACTCAGACGTAGCAGTGAGATTTTTGAGTACATTCGCATTCACAAACAATCAGAAGATATAGTCATTTCCTCTCTTCCTCCTGCAGCAATAAGAAGTTTGGGCAAATTAGATTACTATCTATTTGCATCTATTGGATCAGAAAATTTTGATTCATTATATTGGCATGATGGTAGGTTAATTGATCGTTGGGCAGGAGGAGTAGTACTTAATAGTGTAGATCAGATGAATCGTATTCTAAAACAGCCTCATCGTGTTTGGATTCATATAGATGATATTAGACATCCCAGGGTCGAGTATGTACTAGCTCAATATGTTCAATATCTTGGTAAGCCAGTTTTTGAAACTTTTGGTGGTCGTCTGCGACTTTGGCAGTCAGAAGATGGATTACCAACTATCATATCCAACAAAGGTAAAGATCTAGGAGCTTACTAATACTTATACATAAAAGGAAATCAGAGTGAAAATTAAACCAATTGTACTTTTTAAAACAATTATCAGTCTAGGACTTATAGCTTTCGTATTAACTCGTGTAGATATTGCTCAAACTGGGAAACAGTTTCAGTCTTTATCTTTACCTTTTGTTCTCTTTGCCTTAATTTATTACACAGGCTGTCAATGGTTGAGTTGCTTGCGCTGGCAGGTTGTCCTACGGTCTTCTGGTTATTCAATCCCAACATCTAGTTTGCTCAGTAGCTATTTTGCTGGAATGTTTCTCAACATCTTTCTACCAGGCTCTTTTGGTGGAGATGCCTATCGTGTCTATCGAGTAGCACAACAAACGAAAGACTCTGAGGCAGCACTTGTCTCTGTATTTCTGGAAAGATTTACAGGTCTTTTTGCTTTATCTGCTTTAGCCATTTTGGGTTTACCTCCTGCTGTAAAAATAGTGGGACGCTGGGATATTCTTCTATTGTTCTTTGGCTGTGTTGGTACTTTGGTAGGAGGTGTTATTTTAATTATTAGTCCTCAGTTATTAATCATAATTGAGCCTTGGCTAAAAAAAGTGGGTTTCCAAACTTTAGCTGCACGATTTGCTAAAATACAACTTCTTTTAAGACAATTTACTCAACACAGTCAAGCTTTGATTTTATCTATTTCCCTCTCATTTTTATTGATGCTTTCTCTCGTTTATTATCACTATTTAATCGCCCAACAACTGAAAATACCAATTTCTTATTTGGAACTTTTAGTTTTTATTCCTATTTTAGCAGTCATTACTCTACTCCCTATATCTTTGGGAGGAATAGGAGTTAAAGAAGGTTTATGGGTTTACCTGTTTACGCGCATTGGTTTGACGGGGGAGCAAGCTCTTCTTCTATCTGTCACTACGACAATTCTAGGTTGGCTTTTAGCTTTACCAGGGGGAATAGTATTGCTATTAGATTCTACCGGCTTTCAGCATATTAGGCAAGTAGATAAACGGTAAAATTTTAGTTGCTAAGAGGAATTTATGAACCGCTCTCTTTTTCTGAAAATCTACCCATTTCTTCTCAAAAAACGTTCATTTATTTTCAATATTGGGACACCATTACTTCAGATTGGCTCACTGTGGTATCGTGGCAAACAAGTTTTTTGCCCTTGTTGTGAAGGTCAGTTTCGTAAGTTTCTTCCATTTGGTGCTCAACGGCGACCTAACGCTATATGCCCTAGATGCTTATCTTTAGAAAGGCATCGGTTATTGTGGCTTTATCTCAAAAATAAAACCAATCTTCTATCAACAGATACCTATTTTCTTCATATTGCTCCGGAATATCTTCTGAAAAAATCTATTTCTAAGCTTCCTAATATTAGTTATTTAAGTGCTGATTTACAACCGCATGAAGCAATGGTACAAATGGATATCACAGATATTCAATATGAAGATCATATTTTTGATGTGATTTTATGTAGTCATGTTCTAGAACATGTTCCAAATGATGCAAAAGCTATGCAAGAACTTTGCAGAGTTTTAAAGCCTGGTGGATGGGCTATTTTACACGTACCTCTTGACCCTAAACTTGAGCATACTCTTGAAGGTTATGGTGATTTATCACCTCAAGAACGAGAGCGCCTCTTTGGTCATCATGACCATGTGAGAATGTATGGTCGTGACTATAAAGATAAACTTGAGCAAGCTGGTTTTACTGTCAAAGTTGATAGCTATACTCAGGAATTAGGGAACGATAAATGTAAGAAATTTGGTTTGATTGCAGATGAAGATATATATTTTTGCACGTTGTAAAATAGAGGTATAAATCTACATTTTCCGATATGACTAAACAACTATTCTTTACAACGGACAAATTTTTGCCTTGGGAAAAACAAAGAACGTATTGTCCTCATCTTTGCGCCTTTGCACTCTTGCAAAATTCATACTTCAATTATGTAACGCCTATTTTTTGTTCAAAGCCATGATAATCAGGACTGAAGAATTTAATTAACCGCAGATGTATACAGATGGATTTATAGTTTAGAAGGAATGAAATGTGCTATATAAGATGAAGATAAAATTGATGGGGGTTAGGGTTCTCTTAGGATTCTTATTATCACTGATCAGTAACACGACAATGGCAACGCAGTTGATATTCACGACAGCACCTCATACCAGCAGTGCAGCTCAAAGTAGGCAATTGTCGGCTCAACTATCTGAAAAAACAGATCTTGAGAATGAGTCAAACGATTTGATTGCTAATGTCCTTTACCGAAATTTATCTACTTTATACAGGTCAATGACACCCAGTGGTGCCGCTGCTGGCGTGAATGCTTCTTGGGAACGTCACCAGGCTAAGGTATGGTATATAGAGGGTCAGCGGTTCTCTGAAGAACTCGTCATCGGTGGGCTGATCAAAAATGATCCAAAGGCGATGACAGCAGCATTTAAGATGTTTGATTGGGGATTTGCCCATCAAGCTGCTGATGGCAGTTTCCGGGGAACAGGGGATCCCTTTCACAGCACTTCTTTATTTGTAGCAGCTGTGGCTCGCTCCCTGTTGGTGATTCAATATTCTCCCCACGCAAGACAATATGCTGCTCAACTAGCCCATTACAAACCTCTGGTGTATCGTGCTGCTAGGTGGATGATTTCCCCGACTGTTTGGAAACCAGGAATTCAGCATAACCAGCCCTATACCCATCGTCATTATCTGGTTGCGGCTGCTTTAGGACTTACTGGCAAATTATCTGGCGATCTTGAATTAGTCAACTACGCTCGTAAGTTAATTGAGGACGGTTTATTGCTACAACTCCCAAATGGTGTTAACCCAGAAAAAGGAGGCTATGATAGCAGTTACCAGATGGTAGGTGTGCTTTATGCCGAGCGCTGGGTGACCTACTTCCCTAAAGATTCTCTTTCACCTCAACTGACAGCCATGATTAATCGGGCACTCTCTTGGGAGAAAACAAGAATCTCTTCCCTTGGGGTGATTCGTAATCAGGGCAATACCCGCACAGCAGGAAAGGAAACTGGAAGAAGTGGCAAGGTGAAAAATGTGGATTATCGATCTGTCATTCATGGTTTTGCTTACTGGGCGTCTGTCACCAACGATCAACAATGGGAAGTGATCGCACGTACAATAGCACAGCACTACATCCCAAACACCAACCCATCTATGGCGATCGCTATAATTTAATTCTTGCCTATAAGACCCCATAATTATCTAAGATTATCCGACTTTTTTACGTCGAACTCAGGTTTATTAGGTAAGGATTACAGCATTTCCATGACAGAAATTGATGAAGTTATATATCAAAGAGATGCTCTTAGTTGGATGTCATTTGTTGGCAGGTGACCACACGAATTGGCCTCGTCAGTAACGCGATAATGCTTCAAGAGTGGACATTTGAGCATAGTGGCATATCCATTGTAGGAAGTAAACCGATTACCATTGTCTTATTTTGGTTAGTCAATGGATATGAAATCGCCAAAAAACTATTGACAACTCTTTTCATTAATGCTTAGATGATTCAGAAGAGGCAATAAACAAGCAACCAACATCAGAAGAGGAGTATTCAAGCTGTAGTGCTTGGCTGAACCTTAAGTCAGAGTGTATGTATATTTAAATTTAATTGCTTTGAAAAACTTAAGATAGCCGAGATTTTATTTCAATAATTAAAATCGGAATGACTGCATTCATAACTCCGAATTCTAATTTGGCATTGATTTGTAACTAAAGTCACGTCTCAAGTTTATGAAAATCGCGATCAAAGCTGACAACCCTTTAGAAGCAGTAGCACTAAGCAGTGGATTAATTCCCAGTGGGGCAATATTGCCTGTGCTTAGCATGGGCGTTAGTTCCATCCTAATTACTGCTATGCGACTCAATGTCTTTGATCACCTTCATAATGCACCGATGAAGATCGCCGCACTGGCAACAGCAACCAACTGTGATGTCTTTGGAATGGAGGTGTTACTAGAAGGGTTATATGGTTTTGGGTTTGTGGAAAGAAATGAAAATGGATATCGCCTCACCAAAGATTCTGCTCGTTACTTAACAGAGTCAGGAGATAAAGTAAGAAGAGACTTTGTGTACTTCTTTCTGCGAGATGTTAGCCGCAACTTGGAACAACTTGAACACAAAATCCGCACCGGAGAGCAATCAAATTTTCACTTTTCACCTCCCTCCAGTGATTGCTGGTCAAATTACCTGAAATTTCTAGAAGGCAATGGACAACGGTTAGCACCGAAAATAGCGAAATGGGCAAAGTTTAATCAAGAACCTCAGACTTTATTAGATGTAGCGGGAGGCCCTGCACAGTACAGTATTGCTTTCTGCCAAAAATACCCAAACTTGAAAGCCTCTATAATTGAATTACCAGAAACGGTAAAGTACGGTACAACGGTAGTTGAAAAAGTGGGACTAAGCGATCGCATCCGCTACATTACTGGCAATCTTTTAGAACCTGATTGGGGCACCAACTATGATGTGATTCTTTTATTCAATATCCTCCACAACCTGACTACAGAGCAATGTGAATTTGCTGTTCAACAAGCCTTTCAATCATTGCGTTCAGGCGGCACTCTCTTGATAGAAGAACCATTTCATCCGGGAAACCAAGGTAAGCTAAGTGCTTTTGGAAGTTTCATTTCATTGGTATACTTTGCTATGAGTGGAACACGTACTTGGCCAAAGCCAGTCTTGAAAGAATGGGTGAGCAAAGCAGGATTCACTAAAGTTCGTACCTCTAAGTGGCAATTGATTCTTTTCATGTCAGCTGAGAAACCATGATGATCAATTTGTATGTTTTGGAATGGGTATAATATGGAACTAGCTGAGAACTCTTACGAGTCAAATGAATTGAACTGGCAGCTTTACAGCAAAGCGGGAAATCAGCAAATGCAGGCAAAACTTTATCAGGAGGCACAACAAACTTATCAACTAGCTAATGACATTGCTAACAGATTATTGGAGGAAGCAAAACAGACAGCAACTCATTGTGATGCAATTCATCCTTATGTTGTCTCCTGTCATAATCTGGCAGATTGTTTTCTACAAATGGGAAATGCTCAACAAGCAGAAGTCACTCTTCAGCAAGGTTATAATACTGTTCTTAGTGTAATGAATGAAGCTAATTTTGCACAGGATTTGAGATCAGAGGCATTTCAGGCATTGAAAATGATTAGCCTTGAAATGCATAGATTTTATCAAGAACAAGGTCAAGTTACAAGCGCAGAAAACGTGATGCAAGATGCAGTCGAGCAGGCAAAAGTATTCCTAGCCCAATTGCAGAATACCCAAACTCAACCTGACTTAACACAAATTCCTAAAGTTTTGAAAGTAGAAAAGTGAACACATCTTAAAAGTATTCTGAAGATAGTTCACGAAACAATTAGCACTTGTTGAATTTTCAGAATCATATTACCTTTTGAATGAGGAGTAGGAGACTTATGACATTTGAACTACAACCTTTACCCTACAGTGAAGATGCTCTTGAGCCATATATTGATGCTCAAACAATGCGAATTCACCATGACTTTCATCATGGTGGCTATGTAAAAAATCTCAATACAGCATTGGAGAACTATCCAGAGCTACAAAGTCGAAGCATTGATGACTTAATTCGGAATTTAAATACTTTGCCAGAAAGCGTTCGCAATGGAGTTCGCAACCAAGGTGGTGGACACTTTAATCACTCTATCTTTTGGACGGTTATGAGTCCTAATGCAGGCGGTGAACCAACGGGAGAGATCGCAACTGTAATCAACGAAGTTTTTGGCGGTTTTGAGAGTTTCAAAACTCGTTTCAACGATGCAGGTACGAAACACTTTGGTAGTGGATTTGTTTGGCTTGTACGAACTGCGGATAATAAGTTTGACATTATCAGCTTGCCTAATCAAGATTGTCCCTGGTCAGAGGGTCACTATCCAATTATGTGCAATGATGTTTGGGAACATGCTTACTATCTCACCTACCAAAACCGTCGCCCAGAGTATCTTAAGCAGTGGTGGAATACTGTAAGTTGGGATGCTGTCAACGAACGGTATGCGATCGCCACTCGCTAGGAGACTTTTTTGAAAATAAATTAACCCTCATTAACTAACTTGCTAGGTTTTCTGGCAAGTTTTCACAGTTTTACCGAATACTCAATTCCATCGTCGATCGCAAGCTCAACTGAGACAAACCCGTTATCCGGATTACGCACATACTCTAAATAGGGCGTGAGTTCCTCCAAGGCGATGTTTAAATCGTCTGCTATCACCACACAACCGGAGCGAAGGCTACCTAATAAAAGGTGCAAAACATCTAGATACAGATCTTTCCAGCCATCGAGAAAGAGTAGATCGATCATGCCGCCAGTATCACGCAATGTTTGAAGTGCATCGCCCATGCGAATCTCAGCATACTGTGATAATCCTGCTTCCCTCAGATGCTCTGTTGCCTTCTGAACTTTGCTGCACTCAAGTTCAGAACCAATAATTAATCCACCGCCAACATCGTGTAAAGCTGCCGCAAAGTAGATAGTAGAAACACCATAAGATGTACCAAATTCCACAATTCTTTGAGCCGAGATGGAACGAGCTACTCCGTAAAGGAATCTGCCAACATCTCTTGAAATTGGTAGTAGCGCCGACTGAAACACCGTTGCTTTTTGTTCTGAACTAGTGGAGTTCCAATCAGCCCCACTGGCTAAAAATTGCTGGATAATAACCTCATCACCTGTATCAGCTAGTGTATGTAGCCGTTCGAGTACAGACTGTACCTCTGGAAGCAGCAAGATTGAGTTTGTCGTTGCAATTGCCATTTGAATTTCCTTCGTGCATCATCACTTTGACTATAAAAAGTTAGAAGAGTGCATGTCGCCTAGATTCTTGCTGGCTTCAACAAATTCTTGCTACTGGTTGAGAAAGATTTTGGGAGTGACACCAACGATACGTTTAAAGTGGTGGGTTAGATGACTAGAATTGGAGAAACCAACTTGGAAAGCGACTTCAGTAATGCTTAGGTGACGACGTAACAGCAATTGTTTAGCACACTCCACCCGGCTTTGAATCACATATTGGTGAACTGAAGTTCCCATCGATTGCTTAAATAAGCGTGAGAAGTGGTATTGGCTCATGCTGACTTCGGCGGCGATTGCGCTCAGGCTCAAGTTCTGTTCAAGATGATCGTGAATGTAAGCGATCGCTTGGCGCAGTTTGTAATTTGGCAATCCACCGTTCAAACTGTGCAGGGTGTTCTTGACAGAATAATGTTGCAGAAGGTGTGCCGCTAGCAGGGTTGCGGCTGAATCAGCATGCTTAAGCTTCTACCACCTGTAAATCGAAGAGCCGTCGCAAAAATTTTCAATGTTATTTGCTTCGACATCCCGCTTGATTTTGTCTACGATCTTAGGCGAGCGCTAGCGACAGGATCGCGTTGAAGCCGAGACATTCATATTATATTTTAGACCTGCTTTAAGTAAAACACTTTTCACACATAGGTTTCAGCGTATGCTGTCTCTTTTAAAAAAAATGCATAAGGGACTTCCAAAGAATAAATTAATCAAACAAATTAAGAACTCATACCTAAACAATCTAGCCGATAAATTTGCGCCAAATTCGACGGATTTCCTGGCTTTTTCTCGTACTATTGGACGGATGTGTGGTTGATTTAAACTAATAATACGGTCATCAATACTCTGTTTGTTATTTTCAGATAATTAGAGTTGCTGAAGATAGACGAATGCGACTACTAGCAACATCTTCTATAGTCTTTTACTTAAATTCTCGATAGTTACTCCTGAGAAAATTAGCTTGATATTGACTGAGATCTCAAGCTGCTCCGCCGTTAACGCGAATATTTTGCCCAGTTATCCATCGCGCTTCATCGCTAGCGACAAACGCCACGACATCGGCGATGTCTTGCACTTGTCCTAATCGTCCCAAAGCTGCCATTTGAGAAATACGATTTATTTGTTCTTCTGTTTTACCTTCTGTGAACAGTTCTGTATCAGTTGGACCAGGAGAGATTACATTAACTGTGATACCTCGTTCTCCCAACTCTTTTGCCACAATTCTGGTGATTTGTTCAACCGCACCTTTGGTTCCCACATACGCACTATAAGTTGGCATCATCATCACCGTCGTTGATGAAGAAAGATTGATAATGCGTCCGCCGTCTACCATGTGCTGTGCAGCTTGTTGACAAGCAAAATAAGTGCCTTTGACATTAATGGCAAAAATCTTGTCGAAGTCTTCTTCTGTGACGTCAACAAGTAGCTTATATAAAGGAATACCAGCGTTGTTGACCAAAATATCGACTTTGCCAAAACGTTCAATTGTCTGCTCAAAAAGTCGCTGAATCTCAGTAACTTTGCTCACATCTGCTTGGACTGCAATTGCTTTTACTCCAAGATTTTCAATTTCTGCAACAACTTCCTCTGCTTTGTTTGCATTACCTGCATAGTTCACCACAACTGATGCACCGTTACCAGCTAATTTGAGTGCGATCGCACGTCCAATTCCCCGTGATGATCCTGTAACGATTGCAACTTTCTCTGAAAGAGGTGCCATAAATTCTTTCCTTATTTATTTAAGCAAACGATAGAAATTGTGTTTGATGATTATTTGCAGCAATGGAATTATAGCGGTTCTCAATTAGATCTCATATAATAGCGCCCTCTCTATGTGCCCCGCAAGAGGGGGTACAGTGCTAACATCAGTGAGGGTATTATGTATGTGATTTGCTCGAGTTGCGCTATATGCAGTTGCAATAATTTATACTGAATCCCTCTGTCCTTTGTAAATTTTTATTGGTTTTATTTTCACCTCCCTTGCTTTATTATTGCAAATGAGTTTCAATCATCCCTATGCTCGCTTACTGATAAATTCAGTGGTTCGGAGGAAGTCAGAGGACAATAATGAAATTTAACGTTCTACTCAAGTTGCATATAGGAATACTAAGGCAAAACACGTATTGGTGACTCAATATTTGGAGCATCCTTTCCAGAGTGCCCAAATGTTACTATAGGAATCGTACTTGAATCTTACTAAGTATACTGAGAGACAAACCTTTGTATAGTCAGTCTCTAGCCAATTTATTTTTTCAGAAATCAAATATGATTCCTATAGTACAATTCCTCATAAGACAGGAGACAGTAGAGAAACATATATATATAAACTAGATTTTTACCTATTTATAAGCATTTAGTGATCTCGATAGCGCTGTACTAGTACAGTCGCTAACACAAGCAAACACCCCTGGAATTAAAATCGTACCTGCTTCTGGAGAGATTTAATTCAACCCCCCGATAAATTGAGATAGTTAAAAGGGTATAAAATTTAACTTGCAAAGTGGCGATTATGAACCGCAAAAAACTACGTGACATCTTTTTTTACATACACCAATATATCGGTTTTTTTGTTGGACTGTTGCTAATTGTCATTGGATTAACAGGTAGTTTGTTAGTGTTCGAGCAAGAGTTTGACAACTTTACGATTACGCAACAGTATGGGCGCATTATACCCCAACAGGTGCAGGTATCCCCAGAGTCTGTGATGAATACAATTGAGGCTCAGTTTGCGGCACGAGGTGATCTCCATCTTTCTGAGATTGAATTGCCAGATACTCCTTCTTCTCCCTACAAAGGGTATTTGTCATCAACTGATGAGCAATTGACAGAAGTTTTTGTCAACCCTTATACAGGCAAAATTTTCGGTGAGCGTATACGGAATAAAACTCTAAAAGGTATAATCCTTGAACTGCACTACAGCCTAATGGCCGGCAAAACTGGAACTATAATTGTTGGCATTGCTGCCTTTCTAATGTGTGTCCTCACCATCACAGGTTTACTTCTCTGGCCTGGTTGGCGTAAGCTAATTGCTGGCTTCAAAATTAAGCTTGATGCGAATAGACAGAGGGCGAACTTTGATATTCACAAAGTGGCTGGCATTATTACTGTGGTTTTTTTATTCTTCACAGGCTTTACGGGCTTTTGCTGGAACTTGAGTTTGGATGAGCCGATTGTTTATGCTGTGACATTTACTCCAAAACCATCCAAGCCAGTATCCAAGCCAATTCCTGGTAAATCGACTTTAGGACTAACACAACAATTGAAAATTGCTTCTGCTGCCTTACCTACTGCTGTTACCAAAAGCATTGATTTTCCCAGGTTACCAGAAGATGCTTTACAAATTCACATGAAGCTGCCGCAGGAAAAGGTGGACTATGGGAATAGTACTGTTTTTCTCGACTCTTACACGGGTAATGTTTTGCGAGTTGATAATGGTTTAAAGATGTCTTTGGGCGATCGCGTCCTCAACTCCTTTAGTCCTCTGCACTATGGTACTTTCGGTGGATTACCAACGCGCATACTCTACGTCTTCGTAGGACTTGCACCACTTATTTTGTTTGTCACTGGCTTTCTAATGTACTGGTATCGATATTGGAACAAACCTCGGCTCAGCAAGCGTACAATAGAACTGTCATCAACGGGTCGAAATTGACTGATAATTTGTATTCATTCTTCTGACTATTCAATAGCTGATACCAATTTAATATGAAGCTGCATATAATAGAAGGTGACAAACTTAATAAATTTAGATGCCAATGAGCCGTCCGTTTAAGATTGAAATCGCAGAGAACGAAGAGGAACTAAAAAAACGCGTACAAACAGCTAACGAGGGAAGACATAAAGAACAGTTACAAATGTTGTGGTGGCTCAAGAGTGGGCAGGTAAAGGAGCAGCAGGAACTAGGAATACGCTTGGGTAGAGATACTTCAACGGTGACGAGATGGTTACAGAAATATCGATTGGGTGGGCTGTCTAAGTTATTGGAAATTAAGAAAGCACCAGGTGCCAACCGAAAAATAAATGATGATGCGCTCGCTGCACTCAAAACTGAGTTGGAAACTGGAATTGGGTTTAGTAGTTATGGTGCGATCGTAGAGTGGTTGAAAAAAGAACATGGACTTGAGATTGAATATGGAACAGTTTATGCATTGGTCAGATATGAATTAAGAGCAAAATTAAAAGTGCCACGTCCTCAAAGCTACAAGCAGGATGAAAAGTTAGTATCTGAGTTTAAAAAAAATTTGGGATCATTTTGAACTGTCTCAAAAAGCTTTTGGCAGAAGAAAAGTGCATCCACTACCTATGTCAGGATGAAACAAGGATCGGACTCAAAACCCTAACAGGAAAAGTAATTACTGCTGCTGGAGTTAAGCCCACTGTATCCGTTAAATGGCAACGGGATAATTTTTGGATTTATGGCGCGATCGCTCCCTTAACGGGAAAACATTTTCGCTCATGTTTACCCAAAACTTAACTCCTGAATATTTTCAACAGTTTTTGGACTGGTTATCTCAGCAATTAGGCAATGATTATGCAATTTTACAGATTGACCAAGCTCCCGCTCATGTAAGTTCGGCAATTCACTGGCCAGAAAATATTATCACGAATGCTTCAACCAGCCCATTCTCCAGAACTTAACCCAAGTGAAAGGCTTTGGCAGTTGATTAAAAAATCGCTAAAAAATGAACTCTTTTCTTCTCTACAAAATTTACGCGAACGCGTCCAAGAAATATTTGACCAACTTACACTTGAACAAGTAATTTCTATTTCTTCTTACAACTTCATATTGGAAGCACTATTCTATGCAGCTTCATATTAAATTGGTATGAGCAAACGTACACTAATTTGGATTTGTTTATAGTTAAATGCATCTATTCATTCAACAAACAACCTTGGTTATGCCACTTTAAGGTACGTTTGCCCTATGGGCTGATTCCAACAGCATCGTTTCCTACACAACGGCTATTTATGTAGGCTCTACTACCCCCCGATTAGGAAGTTCAAAAGATGCAGCTGTGGTTATGGGAGTATCGCGGTTAGATACCGTGGGACCTGAATCCGGGGATGGAGAGAGGAGACGATAATCAGCTTGGCACACTTGCGGACTCAAAGAACAGCGAACATAGCCTCGTTGTCTACCATTAAAGTACTTAATCCAAGGATTATCTGGTAAAGCCGCTTCAATTCGATCGCTGGCGGTAAAGCTAGTCGTAATTGAGGTGCCTGCAAATTCCGTGCCGACAGTAGCTGAGTCAGGGTTATTATAGTCCGCTTTCAAGTCACTAACCCAGCTGGCATGGCTATCGCCACTAATGACAATTGGGTTAGCGGGTTGATTCTGACTGAGGAAGTCAAGGATTCGCTGCCGAGCGGCAACATAGCCATCCCAAGCATCAAGATTGTATGTTGTATCTGGTCCTGCTGTCCAATCAACCTGAGTAAAGACAACTTGCTGAGCAATTACATTCCAGCGTGCCGAGGAGTTTTTCAGATTGTGGAACAACCATTTTTCCTGAGGAGTGCCAGTTAAGGTAGCATCGGGGTCAAAAGCTTCAGCACAACGAGGTTTAATGCCGTCATTACAGGGTTGGTCGGTGCGGAATTGGCGCGTATCAAGCACATCAAACTCAACTAGGTCACCAAAGGTTAACTTTCGGTAGAGCTGGATACTCGAGCCTTGGGGTTGGGAGAATTCCCGCAGAGGCATATGTTCGTAGTAAGCTTGGTAAGCAGCGGCTCGACGTTGTAAAAACTCTTCGGGTGACTGTAGTTCCGGATCTTGTGGAATTCCACCTGCCCAATTATTATCGACTTCGTGATCGTCTGGGGTAACAATCCAAGGGAACGCTGCGTGAGCGGCTTGCAAGTCAGGATCGCTCTTGTACTGAGCATAACGGTTGCGGTATCCTAAGAGCGTTACTGGCTCACCAATTCCCTCATGCGGTCGAAGAGCATTTTTATTGGAAGCTCCCTCATAGATGTAGTCCCCCAAGAAAACCACAACGTCTAAATCATCCTGTGCCATGTATTTGTAAGCAGCGTAGTATCCTTGCTCATAGTTGCAACAGGAAGCAAAGGCGAAGCGAAACTTATTTAGGCGATCGCCACGATTAGGAGCAGTACGAGTCCGCCCAATGGGACTGACTTCGCTACCTACCTTAAACTGGTACCAGTAATCTCGCCCCGGCTCTAGCCCTTTAACATCTATGTGGACAGAATGAGCCATCTCGGGAACAGCAATCGCCGTGCCACTTTTGACTACCTTACTCATGCTTTGGTTCGCAGCAATTTGCCACTGAACTAAAACGTTTTGCTCCGGCATTCCGCCACCATTCAAAGGGTCAGGAGCTAGCCGCGTCCACAGCACAACACTTCTTGGTAACGGATCGCCAGAAGCGACACCAAGCTTAAAGGGATAATCAGAAAAACTAGGCTGAGCAATGACGCGACGGGAAAATTGCGTTGCTACCGCCAAACCTGTCATTGCTCCAGCACCAATCAAAAAGCGCCGCCTTCCAGTCGGTGTAGAAAGTAACTGCTTGTAATCAAACCGCTGCATATAGTTCCTCCTCTAAAAAAGTTGAGTGAATAGCACACACAATCCGGCGATGAGCAAAATAAATTTTTGACATCATGCTATGTATGTGCTAATGTGTACCTCAATATGGAATAACAATTACAGAAAAACCTGTGAAAGCTTTCACAGTGAATAGGCTAGTCATCAGAAGTGCCAAAGCCAAGGTGGTTCAAGGCAGCAGTGCTTACCTGAAATGATTAAACCTAGCTTTGTTTCCAGCAATATTGACAATTGGAATTTGCTGAGCTTTCTCACGGAAGATACCTACCTAAAGCAGTCAGTAAATAAGTTGCCTTTTAAAGATGTGTGTGCTCAACAGGAGAATACTATAAGACTTAAGTTAACTGCAAGTTTAGAACATATCAAGCTTGGGTTAAGGCTCTTTATCCAGAGCGATTGTTTTTGGTGGGGGTAGTAGGGAGACACTCAGAACCGCCGATATGACAATAAATTGACTGTGCCACTTCGTACAGGGATGAAGCCGATATTATTTAATTTTTTTTCATACAGAAGTAATAACCTTTTCTTATCTTTTACTTAACTAATAGGTTTGAAAATAAACTTTGTTATCAGTGTTTACCAATTAAAAACTTTAATCTTAAACAAGAAGAATATGAGTCACAAATTGCGTAAAAAATGGTTGGAGAGTGCATCTATGGGTATGCTGTCAGGATTAACTAAAGCAAATGTATCCAGGAGATATCCTTTAAGACGATTGATCAACTCCCGTCTTGCCTTAGCTATGGCAGCCACCCTGCTACAAGCTTCCATTGTCCCGGTCGCGTTCGCTGAGTCAACCACGAACGAATCTTTACGACAGTCTCAGTTAATTACAAATCAGCCTGACACTGTACCTGAAGTTAGACGATACATCAACGATCCGGCTAAGGAACCTAATTTGCCCCCGAAGGTACTCGCGCAATTGTTACGGAATCGAATCAAGTACGTTTTCGTAATCTTTAACGAGAATCATTCGTTCGACAACGAGTACGGTACTTTCCCTGGTGTCAACGGAGTCTACTCTGATGGTCGGAAGCCTCGTTCCCCAGAGCAGACGCCGGGCTTTACCCAGACATACAAGGATGTCAACGGCATGAACATCTCGGTTCAGCCATTCCGGATCGGTCCCGATCAGAACGCTAACGTTGTTGACAGTGTTGACCACTCGCACACCGGCCTCGCGTCCAAGATCCACGTTGTGAACAACCAGGCACAGATGGATCAGTTTGCTCTTGACGAGTACACGCGTTTTGCTTCGAGAGGCGGAGCAGCTAACATTTCTCAGGGTACGCAGTACGCAAACCTCGTGATGTCGCACATCGACTGCGACACCATTCCATTTTTCTGGAAGTGGGGCAGTCGCTTCACGATGTTCGATAATATTTTCGCGACTGAGGATACACCTTCCACCCCGAATGCGGTGGCGATGATCGCTGGACAGTCAGGTGAAACGCAGTGGGTCAAGCACGGTACAGACGGTCAATCTTACACCGTGGGCAGCCATAGCGGTACAACGCAGGCTCCACCGTTAGTCAACGACCCACAGCCCTTCTACGGCTCTCAGTTCGACCTGACGACTGACAACAGGCAGCCAGCCGGTACTAGGGAGAGCTACGCCGATAATAACATCTCCTCGAACCTGACCTTTGCCAGCTTACCGCTTACCTTCCAGGGGAACAACATTGAGGCGATCTTGGCGACCAACAAGAACCCTGACTTCGATTTACCGGATATTCAGCAAGACATCCCGTTCATTCAGAACCTCGGGATCAAGCCAGTCAACTGGCGTTGGTATCAGGAAGGATATAATCTCGAGCCAACTGACACGAACGGCGTTGCCTCGCACAATTCCTATGTCACCCATCACAACGGTGCACAGTATTTCGGCTATGTCGCCAATACACCGGGAATAAGCAAGAACTTACGTGGGCTTAGTGACTTCTTCACAGATACAGCTAATAATTCCTTGCCAAAAGGCGGTGTCTTCTACATCCGGGGTGGCTACACAAACCTACAGGGGCTGAAGCCGCCGATCACGAATCCCAACACGCCTCCCGATGAAATAGCTGCAATTAATGCGGCGAAGTCAGGCGACGATGACCACCCAGGCTACACCGATCGCCAACTCAGCGAGGGGATGGCGGCCCGTGCGATTAATGCGATCGCGTCAAATCCGAAGCTTTGGGCGCAAAGTGCAATTATCATCACCTACGACGAGTCGGATGGCTTTTACGACCACGTTCCGCCGCGTATCTTATCCTACGGTCCTGATGGGCTGCCACTCTCCCGTGGCGTCCGCGTTCCCCTGATCCTAATTTCACCCTACGCGCGGACACATGCTGTCTCCCACGCTGAGGGTGATCACAACTCAGTGATCCAGACAATCAACGCGATCTTTGGTCTGCCCGCGCTTGCCAGCTTGCCTGATGAGGCGCAGGCCCTCGCAGCTGGCAACTCACCACAGTTCAACCAATTCGGACCTCCAGGGTTCGAGCAGAAGTATCTTGGTCCTCGCGACATCAACTCGCCGATTACCGACAGTCTACTGTCAGGCTTCGATCCCAAGCGTCTGCTAGGCATCTCGCCTATTCTACCTGCTTCGTTTGCGATGATTCCAGACAGCGTTGTGAACACCGTACCACATTATGGTGGACAAGGTTGCCGAGCAATTGGAGTTACACCCGAAGACCAACGCCAGGGGATTGTCAATAATATCCCTAAGGGCTTCAACCCTCTGCCAAGCACCTACCCGGCTGCCAACCCCTAGAAAGTTAGAAGGACGGATGGGGTGCGCCCCATCCATCGTTTTAATATTGTTAATAGTTAATGGTTAATTGTTAATTGCAATCAACCATTAACAAACAAAGTAACCGATAGTTCAATGTTCGACATTTTCTTAGGAGAATAAAATTTATGCGCTTGCTGTTGGTCTTGCTAACCCTGTTCGGTGTCTGTAGCTCAATCTCCGTCGCTCAAGCGGGTTCCGTTGTCGAACGCGTGAAGACGCGTGGTGTGGTTCGCTGCGGGAGCGTCGAGCGACCGGGTCTCGCAAGTGCTGACGACGAAGGTCACTGGACAGGTCTCAATGTGGATGTATGTCGTGCGATCGCCACCGCAGTGCTTAAATCGCCGGAAAAAATCGAATATCATGAGTACGAGACGGCAAAGGACTTCGACGCCGTGCGCAATAACCAGGACGACGTATTCTTCCTGACAGGTTCTGAAATCAACGAGCAAAAGCTAGCAGGTAAGTTGGTACCCGGTCCCACAGTCTTTCTGGAATCCCATGGGGTGATGGTGGCGTCTACCTTGGCAGCACATCACGTTGGTGACCTAGCTAAGGACACCATTTGTTTTATGATCGGCAGCTCAGTTGATCGGAGCCTTGAGGCGTACTTCGGTGCGCTCCATAGAAACTGGTACCGCCGACCGTTTTCTGAAGATGGGGAGATGATCGACACTTATAACGTGCAAAATTGCCATGGAGTTGCTGGTGAGATCACAACCCTCGCAAACATCCGCCTCGACCCAGGGGTGAATAAATTGTCAAGCCGCATCCTCCCAGAGCCATTGATAACCTTCCCGGTGATAGCTGCGACTGGAACCCAGGACGCCCAATGGTCCGCACTCGTCACCTGGACTGTGGACACGCTCGTTAGCGCACAGAGACCGGAAACGCGATGGTACGCAGGTGGCGCTAAGGCAATGCCAATTATGGCACCTGAGCTAGGTCTCGATCAAGACTGGCAGCGTCGCGTTCTCGCAGCAGTTGGCAACTACGGCAATATCTTTGATCGCAATCTTGGTAAAAGCTCCCCACTCAAGCTCGACAGCAAGCTTAATGACAACCAGTTTCGTGGGGGAGTTCTCCTAAGCCCGTTCCTTGAGTGATCTCATGATTGACCTATCCCTATAATGCCACTCTCCGAAAACTTTTGCCATTTCCGAATTATAGAGCTTTTGTATTCGCCTACCCATCCCCACGCATTGCGGCTTATCTTGCAAGGCGTGGGGATGGGTGATTGTCCTTTGACAAGAATCGTCATTATCACCGTGGTAAAACAAAATACTACGTGTAAAGCTGAAGGAAATACTTTTAATAAATATGTCAATCTTAGATTTCCTGACTGCTATTAACGGAATAGGGCAGCTATGGGCTACTGATGGTCAGTTCTTAGGACTGCTATCAAGTGAGCGAAATGATTTGAACTCAATCAACAACCCTTACGGGATATATGGCAGTCAAAACGGCTTATACAGTATCCGTAATTCACATGGGATATATGGCGGTCAATACGGTTTATACAGTCCTTACAATGCATATTGTCACAATCCTCCTATCATTTTCTATGTTGGGCAGCCAGCAATAATAGTTACGAAAAATGTCTACGCACAGACTAACGGATTGACAAGAGTTGACCCTGACTTGCTGTTAGGAGTGTATGCACAAAATGGTTGTATTATTGCGGGCTTGAGTGCCAGTGTGGTAACCACAGGACAGGCAGACGTTGCCCAGGCACAATTGGAAGCTTTGACACGTGCTAGCCAAGCAAATACCGACATGATTATTATGGCAGGGCAATTTACAAGTGCTTTATTCCATTGATGTGTGATTGCCCCCTCATTCCCGATACCGTTGCTGAAATGTTTCAGCAACGGGGAGGAAGGGCGATACGGCTTGCGATGTTGGCAAGTGCGATCGCCATTTGAACTCTCCACGCATTGAAAAAGGTAGATTCTTGTCACCCCTTTATAGAATGATTATCATTTGTAAAGCGAGAGTGTTTTGAAAGGAGATGTGTTGAGGAATGAAATTAGCTGTTTATGGTAAGGGAGGAAGCGGAAAGACAACTCTTAGTGCCTGTCTTCTACAATTTTTAAATTATTTCTGCGAGTTTCGGGTTCTGGGCATAGATGGCGACCATAATTTACATCTTGCATCGGAACTTGGAGCAACACCACCGGACTTGCAGCAGGGAGACTGTGAAAGAGTACGGGATATCGGCAATGACTTGGAATGGTTACGCTGTTACTTTGCCGGCAGTAACCCGCACATTACTGTAGACGTGCCGATGATTAAAACCACTCCTCCAGGGGAAGGTTCGCGTTTGCTGAGATTAAAAGATCCAGCCTCTTGGCGCGATCGCTACGTAACCATCATTGATGGGGTGGAGTTGATGAGAGTTGGTGATTTTACTGAAGACGATTACCGTAAAAAATGCTTTCACAGCAAAACAGGTGCAATTGAAATTTTTCTCAAACACGTTTGGTCGGACAGCAATGAGGCGATAATTGTTGATATGTCAGCAGGCAAAGATGTTTTCGCTTCCCCTTTACCGAGTTTATTCGACGGCAACATTTATGTCGTCAAACCGAAGCGCAAATCGCTTGCCAATGCTGAGGATTTTCTCAACCATGCCAAAAAGTTTGGAATTCAAGTGCTGCTGGTGGCAACCGATATTCGTTCACGTGAGGAAGTGGTAGTAATTGAAAAGCATTTGGAACAACCTGTGGATGCAGTCATTCCTCATGACTCGTTTTTCGTCCAACGAGATAGCTTACTGCTGTCAATTCCACCCCATGTGCGTGAAGCCAGCTTTGCCGTACTTGATGCCTTATATAGTTTGACTGACTTGTTGTGCCAGCTTCCGGAACGTAACTGGGAGCAGATATTAACCCGGATGCTTTACCATCACGAAGAAACTGCCAACGATTGGGCGGGAAGCAAGTTTATGGCACAAATTCAGCCTGGGTTCAATCCGTTTGAGCAGTTTCAACTAGCCAGCACTCTTCTGAGAAACTCCTCATGCTTACCCTGTTTGGGAAAGGCAAAGATAGTGTCTGAAGCTGTTTCCGTAAGTTGATTAATCATATTTCAGATTTGACTATGAACAACGAATAGGTATGAGTTAGTTGTTAGTAGTTGGTGAGTGAGATACATTTGTAAGGGCACTCAGGAGGCGATCGCCCTTACAATGTGGTTTACCATCATAACCAATATCTGTCTATCTACTCATTCAGGCAGAGGAGGAATTCGTGCGAGAATCCCTTTCTGCAAAATTTCTGGTCTTTCTTGTCGTGGTATAATGCCATTACTACTGATGTGATATTTTTCAGCAAGTTGTAGTATTGCGTCTGCACTAGAGAGTGGTGGTAAATCACCAAACATTAAGCAAGTTTTATTGGGTGCAGCTAAAGCTATGGCACATGGTCTTTTACAAGCACTCAAACAATCTACTTCCTGAATGATAAACTCAGATTGTAATGACCATTGTTCATATAAGCTGAATAATTGCTTTAACAAATGAACTCCACCTCTTTCACCCATGTATTCACGTTGAGTCAGAGAAAAGTTGCAGGATTTACAGACAAATAAAGCGTGTTTAACCATAGTATAGTATATCAAGTTTAGAGTTTAGATTCTAAGTTCGGAAATATCTGTAAATTCTATTTCAGCTATCGGCTTATGTACTTTGTACTGCTGAATAGGATTTCTCATCACTGCAATGACTGTTTCGATAGGTGGGCATCCAGGTTCAGTACACTGTAATTGGCTTAGAGAAATAGGAATGCTTTCATCGATTTTCAAAGCTTGATAAATCCATTCCTTCACTTGTTTAGTTTGTTCTGTATTTACTTTCGGTGTTTTTTGACTGAATGAAAAATTCATCGTTTTTGTTTTGAGTTTATTGCTTTTACTCTCGTTTATAGTGCAACTTGCAATTGATACCAAATTGAAGACGAGGTTTCTAAAATCGTGTTCCCTTACAGGGATGAGTACGAGAATCATGGTGAGTTTTCACCAGCGATTCTCTTTTATCAAGGGTTTTGAAGAGGGCGTGCTGCGCTTTGCTATGCCGTTCAAAGGAGCATTAGTAATTTTCACGAACTTCTAAGTGAAGTTTTTTCAAACTCAGCCTTATTTGCTTGCCAAGACACGTTCCTCGCACTCGAGTTCAGGCTAAGCCGTCATTCGGGGTGGCTCTGGTTTCGATGGTATATCTGCAACATTATCGTTAAATGCGATCGCTTAATAACAAAACAGATAGAATGAAAACTTCATACAGTACGCTCAACGGATATGTTTGGGCTGACTTCTTCTTAAGATTACACGATAAATGTGTTCCAATCTACAGATTTCTTTACTGAAAATAGTCAAATTTAAAATAGTATTTAATATTTGCTTTAATTAATAAATTTAATTCTCATCTGGTATTGATAGCTATCTAATTAAAATTAAGACATATGTAAATTTGACTAAATAAATAAGGTAGGTTATCATTCCGCAAATTTATAAATATTTGTAAAACCTGCCAAACTGGCAACACTGTTTAACTAGATTTGTTATTCATTAACATACCGGGATTATTTCATTCTTGGCTACTGAAGAAAGATGATGTGAGTTGAGACTTTAAGCTACTGATTTCTGGGAAAAGCGTTTGGATGTTCCATAAAATGTTAACAAACAAAAAAAGTTATACCAATTTTAAATTTTGGGTTTGGGATGGAAAAGCCTGACAGACTAAGATTTAAACCATTAAACAAGACTACCGATGCCAATTGGGTATTAGATAGTTAGATAGGACATGACAATATTTTTTATTAATTACCGTTAGAATATGATTGGTCAGTTACTAGCAGGACATTATAAAGTCCTTAAAGTCTTAGCTGAAGGAGGCTTTGGGCAAACATATATTGTAGAGGACATTCATCTTCCAGGAAACCCTAACTGTGTCCTCAAACATCTCAAAACGACTAGTACCGATCCGGAGATTTTAGAAACTGCTAGAAAGCTTTTTCAAAAAGAAGCTGAAACTCTGCAACAGTTGGGTAGTCACGAACAAATCCCCAGGCTCTTGGCTTATTTTGAAGAAAACCAAGAATTTTATTTAGTGCAAGATTTTATTGATGGGCATCCTTTAAGTCAGGAATTAGCACCAGGGGTAAAGTGGACTGAAAATCAGATTATTAAAATGCTTCTTGAGATTTTGGAGATTTTAGAATTTGTTCATAACCAAGGAGTTATTCATCGGGATATTAAACCAGACAATATCATCAGACGTGCCTCAGATCAGAAATTAGTTCTGATTGATTTTGGAGCAATCAAGCAACTAAGAAGCCAAACAGCAATTGGGGTAGCAAGGCAAAACATTACTCTAGTCATTGGAACTAGAGGTTATATGCCTTCCGAACAAACTAGACGTTTCCCGCGCCCTAGTAGTGATATCTATGCTTTGGGAATGATGGGGATTCAAGCATTGACAGGAGTGCATCCGCAAGAACTTCAAGATGACTCAGAAACAGGAGAGATCTTGTGGCAACACATGACATTAGTGAGTGCGGAATTAGCTACTGTCTTAACTCAGATGACACATTACCATTTCAAAGATCGCTACAAAACGGCAACTGAGGCTTTAGAGGCACTACAAGAATTGGTAAGTCCGAGCGATGACAAGACAATTCTCCATGAATTGATTCTAGAATGGCTTGAAAATGGACAAGTAAAAACCCGCAAAATCCTCGAGAGGCAACAAAGTAAAAATCCTGGTAAAATCCGCATTGGTCGCGATCCCCAAGAGTGTGATATTGTCGTACCAGATCCGACAATATCCAGTCTCCACATAGAAATCTTTTTTCATTCCGAGAAGCAGAGGTTTTATTTACGAAATCTGCGCCAGAAGAATCCTCCAATTATTGATGGACAATTGCTTTTAGCTGGTGAAATACCACTTGCTGCTGGAAGCCATTTACGTTTGGGATTACAGGATTTTAAAGTAAGTAGCATTACGTGCAAGGAATATCCTGCCGGGTACACTCCGAGGGAATATGCGCTGGTTCATATTAAACCACAACAACCTGTAGCTCAAACTGCAAGGATATCGAGAATATATAAGCCTCAGAACATTCCAGCTACAGTTCCACCGAGGCAATATTTTCGAGCTTCTCCATCCTCACGTAATAAAGTTCAGCCAATGATGGGAGTAGGTGTCGCGGCTTTTGTCAGTGTACTTGGTGGTTTAATTTTTTTGAAAACTGGAAATTTAGGGAGAAACGATTCCCGACAGAATCTCATCTCACAACAACCGCAACTGTGTCGTGTTGTATCTCCTACAGGTGGAAAATACTTAGCTAAATTACGTCCCGAACCTCAAACAGAAGTTGGTTCATTAAAACAACTTTCTTTAGGAGAGAAAGTCTTATTCATTCAATCTAAAGGTGATTTTGCACAAGTTAGACTTTCGGATGGTACTCAAGGCTGGGTTTTCGAGGATGAAATTCGACGGTGCAGTGCATCCAGTTAAGATCCCCGACTACGCACATAGTTGTGAGGGATCTTAAATTGCTCCGGAGCGCTCTTAAAAAGATGAGCGATACTGTTTCAAAAACTCCTTTTCTTCTGGAGTAGAAATTCGTCCCAAAATCGCATTACGATGAGGAAAACGACCAAAATTTTCAATGACTGACTTATGACGGATTGCGTACTCAATACAACTTGCACTTTCATGGTGAAACCTCAGTTGCCGAAATAATCGTACTGCTTGCTGTTGATGCTCTAAATTTTCACTATGTTCAAAGGGTAAGTAAACAAACCAACGTTTTACAGGAAGCAATTTTTGGTCATAACCTTGTGCAACGGCGTGCTGCGCCACTGATAACGCTTCCCAGTCAGTCGCGAAGGCTTCGGGAGTACGTCGAAACATATTTCGCGGAAATTGATCTAGTAGCAGAATCAGTGCTAGACAAGTTTCGGGTGTCTCGATCCAATCGTCTAGATATCCTGCTGCCGCTTTTTGGTAATCTTGTAAAAACTGAATCCGTAATTCTTCATCAAATTCAGCTTTTTTGGTGAACCAGAAACGTTTTGGTTTGCCGTAATCCGGTTGTTCGGGATCGCCAAACCAAAACTCCAAAATTTCTTTCGCCTGTGACATGCTTATTGTTGACCTTTACAAAGCACTTGCCGCATCTTACGCATGTTTGTAGGCAATTCAAAATTCATTGCTTGCTGAATGAATATTGAAGGGATGGGAATAGTCGGGGTAGCTTGCACGGTATAAGTTAATAAAGTTCCAGAATTGCAGTCTTTTAGCTCTAAATTAGCATTAAAATCGTGAAAACTCCCTTTCTCTAACTGAAATTGAATTTTTTGCCCTAAATCTTCCACAACACTTAGGTAAATTTCCACTTGAGCGGTGAAAAACAAAAATGCTTTTTGTGCTGCTTGATACAGACGCTTGGCATCACCTCGTTGTAGGATTTCGCTCTTGGTGACATCAGGGAAATATTGCACCCAACGCGGATAGTCAGTAAGTTGCTGCCATACATTTGATCGCACTAAAGGCACATACATCAAGGCGGTTACAGCACCACCCCACGCCGTGTGCGATCGCGTTTCTACCAAAATTTCACCTTGCATCAGCAACTTTTGTTTTTCTTGACTTATAGTCATTTCCGTACCAGTGGAACCTGAATCGGAGATAAAATAGGCACACATAATAATTTTAAGCACTCCTCAACGCATCAACTTAAAGGTTTTAAAGTTAAAACTATCTAATTGATTGAGTCCAACCCTCTAACTGTAGTTCCAGTTCAACATACAAATTTTTCCAAGACAGTCCTTCTTATGTTTTTATTTTCTGAAATTTTCCCAAAAATATTTCTGGGAATAATTGTCAATGTTATAACACAAAAGATTTCAGTATGGGCAGGTTTAATCGAGATAACTTCTTAGCAAACACGATATCTTCATCAAACCTGCCTGTATTATGAGGCGCGGATTTAGACGTCAACACCCCCGAATTCAATTCGGGGGTGTTGACGAAGAAACTAGTTTTCTCAACTTGAAGCTCTAGTTAATCCGAATCTGAACTTACAAGTTAAGTTCTACATTCAAGTGGATCTACAGCCCTTGGGAAGCTTTTTAAGGACAGACTTCACGTTCATTTTTCCTCCGCAGCTTATTCCACAACATTTCCAAACGTATTGGAGACTTTTAGATGAAGGTAGGAAAAAGGGTGTACAACTTTCTTCCTACCTTAAAAATAGTAGTGGCTTAGAAAGTAAAGGTGGTTCTTACAGTGCCAATTACAGCACCACTATTGTTACTGTTACTATCCGGTGCTGTCAGCCAGATGATTCCTGGTGTAATTGTAATGTTGTCGGTGAGTGGATACTGATATAACCCTTCTATATGCAGTGAAATATCTGGATCTTTACCGATTACGCCTCTAAGACTATTACTTACACCAGTAACCCTAGGTTCCATACCGACGATGATACCGCCAACACTGCCCTTTTTGCCCAAATCCGGAAAGGCTAGTGTCACGGCATAGTTCCAAACATCAAAATCACCACGGGGAATTGCTCCACCGAGGGTAGAAAGGGTATGCTCATTTGTGTAGCCAACCCAACCACCAACTACAAATCTCGGGTTGATCTGAAAGGATGCCTCAATACCGTAGGAATTACTGACAACAGGCAGACTCGTCCCTCTCAAGGCTTCCAACGCTGGAGGTAAAACTGAGTTACCAGTAGGTTGAGTTACACCCACATTACCTTGACTCGGACCACCAGAAACAGATGAATTGTCATTTATACTGAGCAAGGCTGAATGCAAGTTAGCGCGATTGCTTCCTGCAGTGAGATCGGAGTTGTAGGCATTAACGTAAGTCAAGCCGAAAGTAAAGCGATCGCTGGGCTTGATTGTCAATTGCCCGATTGCTCCATAACCGCCCGAAAACAAACCACTGCCTAGTGAGGGATCGCTAGGCGTATTGGCTAAATAACCCAAAGTAAGTTCTAAATTTTTGTTGAATTGATGCCTGATTGCTGCTCCACTACCTGCAACAGGATAATAAATTGGATTGCGGGTGCCAAAGTTAGACAGAGCGCCGCTATCACCGTCATTATCTAGGAAAGGGTTGACCGTATTGGTAAAATCATCGGCAGCACCAGCATTCGCCTCAAGGACAACTGTTGTATTTTTGCCTATGGGAAAACTATACAATAATGCATCAAGAACAACATTATTACCACCACCCGTAGAATAAGTTGGACCACCAAATCGTAGATCTCCTTCTGGCGTAGAGGTAGAAGTACCAGACAAAGCATCTAAATTTGTTGCTTGGAGTCGAGTTCTTAACAAGTCTTTTCCAGTAAAGCTAGTATCAAAGTTAAGACGTATTCTGTCTGCAAAGATCGTATTCCTATCTAGTTTCTGACCTCTAGCATTATCGCCTGCAAAGATGCTTACGGGTGCAAAAATGGCAACGCCATTAAGTTTTGTTGTGGTAGAGAACTGATGTGCTTCTATTTCAGCATTATGAGCTTCCACGACATCTACACGTCCCCGCAGTGCCGCCAATTCTCCGCGAAATTGCTCTTGCAGCTTTTGTAATGTTGCTAAATCTTGCTTGGTAACTACATCTGATGTCGCAGTAGCGATGAGTTCGTTGACTCTGTTCAAACACGCGTTCAAACCAGCCGCGAACTCATATCGCGTCATTGCTCGATTCCCACGATAAGTTCCATTAGGGTATCCAGCAATACATCCATATCGTTCTACCAATGATTGTAAAGCTTGAAATGCCCAGTCTGTCGGTTGCACATCCGATAGCTGAGATACCGAATTCAACTGAGACATGGAATTGGATTGAGTGCTATTCTCCGTTTTTTCTTCTGGAGTTGCTCCCAATTGTTTATCAGTAATTTCCGAAGCACTTTGTACTTTTTGTGCAAATACCGCATCATTAGAGACTAGTATTGTACCGACAAAAACTACTGGACTTGCCAGTAGAAACTTCCACACTCTTTTCATTTTTCTCCTCACGCAGATTTGAGAGCAAACCAATACCGTACTTTTGTCAAGCGCAGTTTTATTAAAAATAATTTTCAAGGATCTTATCAGGTTTCATAGTTCTTTTGTGAAAAAAAGGCAAAAATAATCGATTTTCAAGAGTCTCATACTGAGAATATATCTTCTTGTTTACATTTAGCTCTCATTTCAAGAGAATAAGAATCATTCTTATAAATTTGCCACGAAAATGTCAATAGGGTAGATTATATGTTCTAGAGTATAAAACACGATCGCGGTGGTCAGGCGATCTTACAAGGACGTTTGAGTTGAGATCGCCCTTTTTACCTAAGGCTTTGTGTCGGTTTGTCGTCCATGTACTGTTGAAGCGCGATCGCGCTTTTTGCAGATTGAAGTCTTTGCCAATCAAAGAGCGATCGCCCAAAATCTCTGTCAAACCGAACTTTGGAACGGACGAGCGTTTGTCAAGCCTCCCTATCGCTACAGACGGTGTATTATTGGTGATGTTACTGAGCTTGTCTGTGAGCGCTAAATGAACCTTTCGCCGAGCAAATTCTGAGCCATAACTGTGTCTTGAAAGCTCATTGACTGTCTTGGTAGTGTTGTTTGCACAACAGGATAAACCAATTTAACAGAAAAAATCCTGAGATTGAGGAGGTGCAAATTGAATCTAGCTAAGACACTACCTATAAATTCTCGGCACGCTACAGCATATCAAACTTTTTTCCAGAAGCTGAAAGTTGTTGACTGGCAGGCAATATTTCTAAGACTAACAAGTTCTCATGAACGTCATAAATTTACTTTAACGCAAAACGTCCTTGTAATTCGGCAATATAGATTGTTCTTATTTTTACTTCACGAATATCCGAGTTTGAAAATGGTTCCCAATCAGGACATTGATGCAGTTTTGCACGCTCATACTGCTGATGTGTCTCAGTTTGAAAAAGACTGCGAAAATCTCTTTGGTGTTTTTCTCCAGCATATTCCAGAAGTTGGAAGAAAAGAAGCAGAACGGAAAGAATGGCTACTGACTTTTGCTCGCACCCAGACATTATTCGAGCAAAATTTTGGACAAGGTGCAATGGGTAGTTCTGTTGCTGCTTGTTGCGAAATCCTTTTAATTTAAGATTCCCGACTTCTTTAAGAAGTCGGGAATCTGGAAATCTTAGCAACAAAGTTTTTTTTACACACACATGTATATCAATACAGAGCGCAGATCAGCAAACGATCTTGCCTCGTTCCGCTTTCGTTATAGTTATCAACAGGAGTAAAGTCATGAAACCGCATCTATCAAGCAAAACGGCTTCTCAATTAGTTCGTGGGACAATGTTTTGGCTTCTAGCAATTTCGGGAGCAATCGCTACTACAACTGTCAGTGAATTTGCTCTCACCCTCGCTGACGCAAGTGATAAAGTAGCATATGCACAGAAAGCTGATGGTTCTGCTCAATCTGTCTATGAAAAGGCAAATTCTGCTGTTGTTTTTGTAGAGACAGATCAAGGTAGTGGTAGCGGTGTCGTTGTGGAATCTAAGGGTTTGATTGTTACCAACGCTCATGTAGTCGAAGATGCCAGAAGCATCACAGTCGAACTGCAAAATGGCAAAAAATATCAAGCTGATGTAGTTTCACAAGGAAGTAGCCAATGTCTTGATTTAGCCTTGCTACAAATTCGCAGCCAAAATCCCTTACCAAAATTGAACTTGACTTCTTTGAATGCAGTTCGCAAGGGACAGCAAGTCTTTGCCATTGGTTATCCTCAAGGAATTAAGCCTTCTTCCATTACTCAAGGGATTGTTAGTAACATTTACGCAGAACTGGGTTTTATTCAGACTGATGCTAACCTCAATCATGGTAACTCTGGAGGTGCTTTGCTAAACAGTCGAGGAGAACTTCTAGGTATCAATACTAGGAGATTTGATACAGACTCTAATGGTATGAATCTTGCTATATCCAGCGAGAAAGTTCAGGCGTTTATCCTCGCTTATAAACAAAGACTGTCCCCGTCTATTGGTAAATATCTAATTCCTGCTACTAGGCAAACAAACACTCAACTGGCGCAAAAACTAGCTCTCAATGGCGCAGAAAGCAACAGCAGAATCCGAACAGGAGACAACCTCATGTGTGAAGATAAAACTCATGCTCATATCTACTCCTTTGAGGGTAAGGCAGATGAACCAATCATGATTGAAATGCTCAGTCAGGAGATTGGTTCATTCTTAGTACTTCTTGCACCAAATGGTGAGATGATTGCTAAAGGTAGTAGTGAGGGTCGCAATAAAGTTGCTAGAATTTCAAGTAATTTGCCACAAACAGGAACTTACACCCTGATTGCGAATGCTTTGGAACCTCAAGAAACGGGAACATACCGTTTGCGAGCAGCAATCCCACTTTTGGTACAACAAGATAAACTAGACAGAAGCACACCTTCTTGTTTAAAAGATGGTTCTCCGTGTCGCAGCTACGTTTTTTCTGGAAAGGCAAATCAGACTATAACCATTCAATTACAACATTCAGACTTTGATCCCTACTTGCTAGTTGTGGATAGCGATCGCAATATTATCGCTAAAGGCAAGGTAGAACGTCAAGCAGCCGTCAGCGTGAAATTACCTCACAATGGCAATTACAGACTTGTTGTGAGTACTGCCAATCCGCAGGATAGAGGACAATTTGCACTCTCAGTTTACACTCAGGGCGAAAATTCTCCAGCACATGTAGTTTCCCACAAATAAAAAAAGGCTCGTAGTTGCGCTGTCTTCGCTCTCATGCTCTTACTCCCGAACCGCTGTAAGATAATGCCAATTTCAAAAATCTTTGCAACACATGAATTAATGCAAGGGCGAACAGCCGTGACGCTCGAAAACTCGCTCTAAGCGAAGCTATGCCGTAGGCTTTACGCTACGAAGATCGCCCCTACATGGGTGAGCTGTCGCATTTTTTTTTCAAATTGGTATTATCTATCTTGTTTACTTTTACTTTTTTTTGTAGAAAAAATAGCATTAGCAGGGGTATAAAATGCGACCGCGTGGGTTGGGTGTAACAGAATGAGAGCGCTAAAGCGCAACTACGAACCTTTTTATAAGTTTTCAAGTTGTTGGCTGTTTCCCAAGCTTGTATCTAGTACTTGAAGTAAAATTTGTGTTTCCTCTACTTCTGGTAGCATACCCAGTCTCTCGAAATTATGCAATGCTGCGATCGCCCATCGACGAGCCTCAACTAAGTTCCCTTGAGCCTTTGCTAAATTAGATAATGAGCGTTGACAAAATGCAGTGCGACTTTTGTCTCCATTAGCTTCAGCTACGCGTAGCCCTTCTGTTAAGAGTCGTTCTGCTTCATCGAGCGCCCCTTCCTGGATAGCAATCTCAGCCAACCAATTTTGCGTACAGAATATGCCACGTCTCCAGTCTATCGACTGTGCATACTCTAAGGCTTGTTGAAAAACAATTTTCGATTGCTCGTACTCCCCGTTTTTGAAGAAAATTTCACCTTGGTAATAATGAATTTGAACTAACTGCCGCAGTCGCTGCTGTTCCTCTAATTGTGTCTGCTGTAGTAGTTCGATCATTTGAGCAAGCCAAGTTTGGGCTTCGTCAAACTTCTGCTGTTGAATGCGTAGAACCGCTATGTTCTTTGCCAAGTTTATTTGGAATAAAGGTTCTTGGTAGTGACGGAGTTCCCAAGCTCGTGCAAACAACTCTTCTGCCTCTTGTAAATGCTTGTGCTTCCCCATTGAAGTGAGAGTCCAAGCACGATCAACCATCATATTTGCGGCAACTAACCAGTCACCACGTTGTTCTGCTGCTTGAATGAGCCATGCAGTCCAAGTGATGCGATCGTCCCAGAAGCGTAAGCGGCTTTCTCGCCTACCCACAATGTGGGTGTACGCTTCAATATTTTGCCATAAGTTGAGCATCTCGGCGTATCGACCCTCAACCATACACCACTCAATCACAGCTTGCAAATTTTGCCATTCCTCCAAACCATCGAACTGTTGCCACTCCTTTGCATCTTGCCCTGCATACTTCTGAGAAAAGCTTAAGTACCAACCAATCCATCTCTCCCTTGCTTCTCGTTCAAAATTAGGATGAGCCTTCAGTTCTGCGAGGGCATACTCACGAGTCAGTGGTAGCATACTATAACGATAATTTTCCTGTCTCACTAACGAGAGTCCTCGCAATCGAGCCAAGTCATTCGTTGTCGTGTTGCAATCAGCCTCAGGTACTGCAACTTGTAACAGGGCATTCTGTAAAGCAGGCATTGGGAACAAAGCGAGTGCCATCAGTAACTTATGTGCAGATTGTCCTTTCAGTGGTTTCACAGAAGTCTCGAAGCAAAAACGGGCAACATCTCCCGTGGATTGAGACACCCGTTCTAAAACCTCCTGGATAGGGTAGCCATTAGCAGTAAACCAAAAAGTTTTCCCACTCGGGCGATCGCGAGGCCTGCCATAAGGATC
>JAQYWO010000486.1 GCA_029379215.1 Rhizonema sp. PD37 | reverse complement strand
CTGTAGCATTTACTATACAATTAACTATCAATACAGCTTATATCATAAAGTTAACATATTTAATGCTAGAAATAGGTCACAAATGTAAGGTCAAAAGCTAGAAATAGGTCACAAATGTAAGGACATATATAAATAGTAAATGCGACCTCAGGAAGAGTTTTAATAGTGTCATTTACATTAATGTTGAAGTTAAGGAATAGAAATAAAAAATTTATATTCCTTTAAGTGGTACTCACTGTTTCACCACATATTTATTTTTGAGAGACGCCAGTTCAAGAATGAAATACTAAGCTAATGTCTGTGGAGGCACTTATCTTTAATAAAATTTGCAGGTGTTGGAGTTGAAAGTGACATGGTCATAGCGGTTGCCAATTTTTTCAATTGCCGGATGGAATACCCACTGAAAAGTTGATCAAGTTTGCACTCTTGTGTGGGAATGGGTGTTGATAATACAAAGCAAGGATGTTTTGTTTTCAATGGGATGATGAGTTTTTGAATTAAGGAGATTATTGATATGGTTCATAGCAAGCAAGCTTCAGATATGCAGAGCGACAATCTTAACCGCGAGAAGAGCGCTCAGCTTTATAGCGGTTCTACAGACACGGCGGTACGTATAGAGGTCTCAACACCAGAAGATGTTAACCGTGCTCATGCCACTCAATCTGATGTTGGCACTGCGACAAATACACGTGTAGGGGTAGGTGCAGGCGCAAATGCCTCTAGAATAGCCCCTAAATCCCCTAAATCAGAAGAAGAAAAGAAGAAAGCTTTAAATAGGGCAATTCTCGGTGGACTTATTGGTGGTACATTGGGTTCCTTAGCTGCTTCTTTAGCAGGTAAAAGAATAGGTTTGGGTCTTAACATTGCGGCAAAAGGTTTAGGAGAAGCAGCAAAGACTATAGGTGGTGGTCTTGTTCAAACAGGACAGGGCGTAGGAGAAGCATTTAAGAGTGTTGCTCACGGTGCTAACGAAGCTGTCGTTGGTGGTACAGTTGATACGGTAAAAGGTGTTGCTGAGGGAGCATTGGACGTAGTACAGAGTACCGCTGAGAATGTAAGCCAAGCCGTGAAAGTTGGAGCAGACGTAGTACAAAACACTACCGAGAGTGTTGCACAAGCAACTAAGCAAACCGTAGCAGCTACAGCTGAGGGTGTTTCCACCGCTGTGAAAGTTGGAGCAGACGTAGTACAAAATACTACCGAGAGTGTTGCACAAGCAACTAAGCAAACGGCAGTAGATACAGCTAACGCAGTACAAAATACAGCCGATGGTGTCAGCAAAGCCGTGAATAAGAGTGCTGACGCTGTTAAAGATACAGCTGAAAGTGCCAGTCAATCTGTGAAATCTGGTACTGACGCTGTTAAAGGTACAGTTAGTGATAGCAAACCATTTGAAAATCGGAGCTATTAATCTTAAAAGCAAACGATATACATTCGCTCCCCAGTGCAAAGACCACATCTTCACTTCTATTTGTGAAATAACTCAAATTGAGAGTGTCGATTAAATCGCACTCTCTTTATACCGTTTCTTTATGAAGCTGCAATATATCAGGACTGGCTAACGCCTTACTCCCGACGCTTGGGGGTGAGTATAGTTCAAGTTCTAATAGGGCGCATATTCATACAGAATTATGATTTATTACTTTTTTGTTGTTTAACTAAAAAATTAATATGCGTTCTGAGAAAATGGAGACAAGAGTATGAATGATAACCAGCAAATTTTAAATGAGACGGAAGACGAGCTAGTGATAAACCAATCTAATGCTATCGATCTCTCAACAGAGCAATCTGATGATTATGTAGAACATGGAGAAGCTAGGAGCGAGCTATCTAAAGTTTTTCTTGGCGGACTCCTTGGTGCCACTTTGGGTGCAATTGCTGGAGCTTTATTAATTAAAGGAACCGCTCAAAAGATTAACCAGACTGTAAAAAATGTCGGAGATACAGTCAAGAATGCATCAAGCAAACTGAACCAAACCGTAAAAGATTTAGGGGATGCAGTCCAAACGGTAGCTGGAGGAGTGAACGAAACTGTAAAAGATGTCGGAGACACTGTCTCGTATACTGCTACAGATATTAACAAAACTGTAACAAATACAGTTGATGCTGTTAAGAATTCCGCTTCTGGTATGAAGGAAACTGTCGCAAGTACAGTAGATACTGTCAAAGATGCAGCGTCTAATGTTAGTGAAAGTGTCAGAGGTAATGCTCAAATTGTCACAGATGATATGAGCGCTACCGATAGTCAAATGGTGGTTAACCGACCTAATGGCCTGACGACATACATGCTAGTGCCAGTGGATCGTCAAGAATAGTAAGTTGTTGACGGATGCCGAGCGCACGATAGATCAGGAACTACCACTGATATATCGTGCGCTCGCACTTGTTGCGCTGTAAATTTTTGTGAGTTTTTAAACATTGAACACTCTATATAATGTGGCATTATCCATTACCACAACCTGTCCCTTGTCCCTTGTATTGGAAGCAAACAAGTTTCCAACTAGGGCTCAGGCACGATACATTAGGAAAGATTACATTTCGATATGCAAGAGTCCTTAATTGAGTTGGAGTTGATTGATCAGATTAGACAAGTCCTTTTGGGAAACCTGACGGTGACCAGTTTCAACTGCATCAACCCAGGAAACACTTTTCCCCATTGTTTCCGCGAAAAATGCCCTCGACCAACCTTTTGCTTTTCTAGCTTCTCTGATGACATTGCCTGATGGAGGCTGGATTTTGTTTGCTATGGGCTCACCAAAAGGCACAATCAAGCGTTCTTCTACTTCTGCTGGTAAATGAAAACGCCATTTACTATTTAGCAACTCTTTCCAATAGCCTATAGGTCTTTTAGTACGATTATTATTTGTTAACCAAGCAAGTTCTGTTTCCAGTTCTACCTGCCATCCTGCTTCTTTGACGACTTTTAAGTCAGTTTCTAAGTCATCAGCCATTTGCCGTCTCTTTTGCCGATCTGATTGGGCGATCGCTACTTTCTCTGCGCCGTAAGCAATTTTCATGAGAGTAAAGCCCATGACACTGTCGTTTTGAAATCCCGATTGGATCTGGAAGGTTAGCCAAATCAGCAGTCTAGCCGCACCAGCATTTTGTTTGCCAATACTAAATAGTTTCTGTACGGTTTTCTTGGTAATAATTCCTGTCTGGCAGTAGTATTCAGATTTGTTGAGGAAGTATTTTGTCCATTCTCCTGGCTTACCTATGACTTTTAAGCCCACCAGCTTATGATCACCAGTTTTGTCTGTTTTCAATTCTCGTTCTATACAAACATCCCAGATTTTTAAATCTGGAATCGTAAAAGCTTCTACTTCCCCCTGCTTAGGCCATGCAATACTGGCAAGTACCTGGGTTGGTTGCTGTAAGAGCTCATCTAAAATATTTAGTTGTTCATGTCTGCATAAATCCCTACGCTTGACAAGCCCCGTGTATTCAAGTAGTTGTCTGTCATCAATGACAAAACTGCCTTCCCAAGGTTTGTCTAAATTGGCTGCTAAGGCACAGTATATCAAGTGAACAGCACAGGCCCTCGGGTCAAATTTGTCTATCACAGCTAAGGCTGCTTCAGAAGCCATTTCTACTTGCGGAGTTTCGGGACTATCTGTTACGTAGTAAAAGACTTTTCCTTTTCCGCCTTCAACTTCTTTTTCATAACTCAGAGTACTGCTGACTTCAGCTTTCCACAATAGATCCATTTTTTGAGATAGGACTTCAGCTACTCCATGCAAAACTTGCGACAACGCCGCAACATTAGTCTGACTGTTAGGAAATAAAGAAGCCTGTTTGAATTTTCTGGATTTTGCTTCAGAACGCTGCTGATAATTTAATAGTAACCTTTGAAGTAGTTTCTTAAATTTCCCTATAGCCGAAACTTTCTTTTCTAATTTATCGGTAGAATCTTCTGGTAATTCTTCAGCAATATTATTTGAATTAGAATAGATATTAATTTTTAATATTAAATGGAATAAAGATTTACCTTTATTGCGTAACGTTTCTAATAATTTCATTTTTCTGTAAATAGCTACTTGAGTTGGTATTGATTGGCAACAACTTTTAGCTATGCCACTATAATCACACGCGATAGATGGTAAAATTAAAATAAGAATGACTTATACGTGCTATATAC
>JAQYWO010000059.1 GCA_029379215.1 Rhizonema sp. PD37 | reverse complement strand
GCCAAGAGAAGCAGACTCCCCAAGTCTATCCCCAATCGCCCTTGCTATTGCCAAACTTTGGTTGTGGTAATCTATGGCTTTTTTGTAGTCTCCTAAGTTATTGTAAGCATTTCCCAGATTGCCAAGAGAAGCAGACTCCCCAAGTCTATCCCCAATCGCCCTTGCTATTGCCAAATCTTGGTTGTGGTAATCTATGGCTTTTTTGTAGTCTCCTAAGGAATCGTAAGCCAGTCCTAGATTGCCAAGAGAGTGAGACTCCCCAAGTCTATCCCCAATCGCCCTTGCTATTGCCAAATCTTGGTTGTAATAATCTATGGCTTTTTTGTAGTCTCCTAAGGAATCGTAAGCCAGTCCCAGATTGCCAAGAGAGTGAGACTCCCCAAGTCTATCCTCTATCGCCCTTGCTATTGCCAAATGTTGGGAGTGGTAATCTATGGCTTTTTTGTAGTCTCCTAACTTATAGTAAGCAATTCCCAGATTGCCAAGAGAAGCAGCCTCGCCAAATCTATCCCCAATCGCCCTTGCTATTGCCAAACTTTGGTTGTGGTAATCTATCGCTTTTTTGTAGTCTCCTAAGGAATCGTAAGCCCGTCCCAGACCATTTAAAGCGTTTTCCTCTCCTTTTTGGTCTTTGATGCTTTGGTATATTTTTAATGCTTGCTCATATGACCCCAATGCTGCTCGAAATTGACTTGGATCTAACTGCTTGTTACCTTGCTCTATGAGTTTGTCTGCTTCTGCTTTAAGGGGATTATTTTCTAACTGCGCTTGTTGAAGGTTTCCTGTATTTTGGTATGCTTTACCTAAATTGTTAAGGGACTTGCCTTGGGTAGAGCGATCTCCCATCCCCTGTGCAGTCGTTGCTGCAAGTTGACACGACTGTAATGCTGCCTGATATTGTTTCTTATTGACATCTTCCCGACACAAATTTGACAGACGTGCTGCTTGTGAGGTATTCGTTTCTGGGGTTTGAGCTAATGCTCTCGTTATTGGCAACAATACCGACATATTAGAAGAATTAGAAGATATTGCACTAGTCGCCAATATTGCTACTAGTGCCACAAGGTTTACTCTGTTCAATCGCATTAATTGCATTGTTTTTAGGAGATTGAAAACCTAACAGATTCTCACGGTACTTAAGGATGGGATAGTTTTATTATCGAAAATTTGGCGTTGCTGAATCAATGTGTGAATCATACAACCGCCTCAAGCTATTGCAATACGTCCGGATGTTCTTCTCTTAGCTCTATCAGCGCTTAAGTTGCAAGTAGTATTTTGCCACCGTTAGCCGCGCTCACGACTGCTTTAAGCAGTAGTAGTAGTAGTAGATTATCAACTACCACTCGTCATTTTCCTACTTTACCAGTTTGTCCCTCCTCACAAATATACGCTTGCAGAACTCGTTATTAAAAACCATCTCAGGAAACTATTAACATAAAGTACTTCTATAAAGATAGGTCTCTCGGTTGACTATTTTTATACAATCTTATCTTTTATATAGATACACACGTAAACAACTTATGCAGCGTTACTGATTAAACCGCTGGATACTTCTGCATTGCTCGTGACAATGGCATAGTTGCATAGCACTGAAACTCTGGCTCAAAGATAACAATAGCAACTTCACCGTTCATTAAGCCGCAATGCCTAATTGGAAGCCCATCACATAATTTACTTGATAACGCCCATTTGCAGCGAACTTTACCAAGCGCTTTTCCCCAATAAGATATACGGTCAATTACGAGCTACAATAGCAGGCGCAGAAGCTGGTGATTGTAATGTGCGCCTGCGCCTGGTGTTTGAATCCCCCGAATTAGCTGCTCTACCGTGGGAATTTCTCTACGACGAAGGAACTAATACTTTCCTAGCAAACAACACCCAAACCGTACTCTCGCGTTATATTGGCATTCCCCTACCAAAGTGAGAACTTAAAGCTGCTAGTACCGTGCGGCGTAAATACACCTACCATTTTCAAAGGCTGCAAATAGCAATTTCTTCAAGGTTCCGAATGGTGGGTTTATTTCCGCCATGCTGTACTAGCCTACCGCTAAGAATCTTACTAGTCATGGCGATATTCGTGCAATTAGATACTCCTGCCCATTTTGATGCAAAGTACCCCTTATCTCAAAAGATTATTCCAGAAAACGTCCGCGAATATCAACAAGTCTTGAAGAACATCCTATTTCTAGATCCAGTCCCCGCCAAAATGCGCGAGTACAGCTTCAAGTCTGATAAGCGATTGCTTGAAGATGGTACAAATCTTTCTAGCGTTCTGTTTCGCTTGTGGAATAGCCAAGCTGAAAATCAACAGGCAATTCTAAACTTTATCCAGAGTTTACCAGAACAGGCTATAGATGGACTAGATTTTCTGATTGGTCCACGGGATGAAGTGATGGTGCGACTGACAGAAACCTTTGGTCATGCTCGTAGCTATTGTGAGGCGGCATTGTTATCTGATGGCACCTTGCGAGTGTTAGCGATCGCAGCTGCCATGCTATCAGCACCCGTTGGTAGTCTGGTGGTTATTGAGGAAATTGACAACGGCGTTCATCCCAACCGCGCTAAGAATTTACTTGCCAGCATCCGGGATATTGCTGAGAGGCGTAAATTGCGAGTGTTGCTTTCTACCCACAACCCAGCTCTCATGGATGCTTTGCCCGATGCTGCCCTCGGTGATGTCGTGTTTTGTTTCCGCTATCCAGAGGAAGGAGATAGCCGCCTTGTACAGCTTGGGGAGATGTCCGACTTTCCCAGTCTGATATCTCAGGGACCACTCGGTCGACTGGTAACTGCTGGGATAGTAGATCGGTTTGTTAAGTCGCCACATACCCCTGAAGATCGAAAACAGCAAGCTATGGAATGGCTGTCTCGTTTGCGAGAGTACGGCAATGAGTAGTATCTGCCTGATAGATACCAGCATATTCCTTGAAATACTCAACGTTCCCAACTATAATCAGCATAGAGCATCAGTCCTCCAAGATTTTGTGACTTTCACTCAATCCGGCTGTACTTTTTTATTGCCTATGGCGACGATACTAGAAACAGGCAACCACATTGCTCAGAACGGCAATGGCACGATGCGGAGGAAAACAGCCATACGTTTTGTTAAAGAAGTTAAAGCAGCATTCAATGGCGTTGCGCCCTGGAGACTGACTACATTCCCGAACACATCAGAGATATTGGCGTGGATTGACAAGTTTCCGGATATGGCTGGCAAAAACAAAGCTCCTAATAAGCATGAAGGAACCAGCTTTTGTGATCTCAGCATCATTCAGGAATTTCAAAAGTCCTGTAATCTCTTTCCAATGAGTGAAGGTTTTATTTGGTCATTAGACAGCTTTACGATACAATACAGAGAAAATTATGTAGGAGACAGTCCTATGTTTGAACGCTTCACAGAAAAAGCTGTCAAAGTATTTATGCTTGCCCAGGAAGAAGCTCGTCGCTTAGGACATAATTTTGTTGGTACAGAAATGTTTCTCTTGGGTCTAATTGGAGAAGGAACTAGTGTTGCTGCTCAAGTACTGAATTCTCAGGGCGTCACCCTTGAGGCTGCCCGGACTGAAGTTAAAAAATTGATTGGTCACGGACGTGGATATGTAGCCGTGGAAATTCCTTTCACACCTAGAGCCAAAGCAGCGCTGGAAATGGCTTTGTTAGAATGTCGTGAACTTAAACACGGCTACATTGGCACTGAACACCTTCTGCTGGGGATTGTCAAAGAAGGGGAAAGAATTATGGATTTAGGCAAGGATCGGGGACTTACTATCGGCCTTGCCTTCCAAGTCCTCCAAAACCTGGGGGTTGAGCCATCAACTATCCAAACTCAAGTTATGCAGCTCCTAAAACTTAATCAACCTGAGTTAGACGTAAAAAACAGGGTCAAAAAGTAGACAGAATAAACTTTGTAGCAAGAGAAGGGTTGTGTGATTTAATGTCAATAAAATTCAATAAATGAGAAATTGGTGAATAATGCTGAGGGACTTCCAAAAAATAAAATAATCGTTGCGGATAAATCGAAATTTTCTAAGAATTGTCTCTTGAGTTTTTTGATTAATTTATTCTTTGGTAGTCACAATCACAATAATGTCAGGGCTTAGACAGGCCATAAAGTTTGTTTGAGCAGAGCAAATTCATCGTAGGTGGTCCACTCACGCAATACTTTGCCGTTTTTCACCAAGTAATGGCTGATACCCATCAAGTTGACTCTCCTGCCTTTCGCTTCGCCCAAGTAGCCCGGCCCCTGATGGGTGCCCTGCATGGTCCAGCGCACCGCTATCCGATAGCCTTCCTGCTCGTTGCCTAGCGTGCAAACATGGTCCACCAGGATGCAGGCGTCAGGGAAAGCCGCAATCATCTGAGTAATATAGGCGCTTAGATCACCTAGACCGTACAACTCTCGGTTGGTCGGGAGATGGCCCATGTAGTTTGGCACAAAGTATTCGTTGAGCTTGCCAAACATGCGCCAGTTCCAAACTTCCTGGTAAAACCGCTGGATAAAGTTTTCCGGGTCGAAGGCGGCGCTTTTTTCAGGAATGGCTTGTGGGGTAGTCTGTCCCAACACGCGGTCTACTTCACCGGTCCCGACCGGCACGGGGCTTTTTATTCCGGCAGCGTAGTCACGTTCAACCATTTTGCGGGCCAGTTCAAACTCATCGAAACCAAGCTGGCGAATCACGGCCAGTTCGTTACGGGCAATCCATTCCTGGATGATCCGGTTTTCTTTGACGTAGCAGTGGGCGATGATGAGATAGGTCACGCGCCGCCCGGTGGGTGGACCGTAAATACTATAGCCTGTGTTGTGGGCGACCCACGTGATCCGATGGGAGGAATGGAAACCGTCCCGGTCGTTGCCGCTCCAGATGACATCTTCACCGAACAGCCGCACATCCGGGAAAGCCGCCAGCAACTTAATCGAGTCGGCGATAACTTGATCGCGGCCGTAGGTGATGCCGTCCATGGTCTGGGTGACAACGTTGTGAGCGTAATGCGAATAAATTAAGCCCATGTTGCGTTCTTCCCAAATTTTGTGGGTGCAGCGAATGATATAATCGACAATGTCTACGTAGTCTTCATCGAACCCTTGCATACTCTGGCGTTTTTCGTTGGGGTGCGACATAAATTTGTTAATATCGGTTCCAGGCACATCAAAAATCGCTGGCGTTTCCTGGACATCGCTGTTTTGTTCGTTTATACCGCTCATCGTTTCTCCTCAGTTATCAGTTAACTGAAGTTTAGACTAGTTAGGAGTGCGAAACTAAATTTACAAAAAATACGCATACGGATTAGCGTTGCTCCGGCAAACGCTAAATTTGATGAGTAGAATTACCAGTTTTTTTGACCGTTAGCGCATCCCGCAAAGGAGAGTTACCAAACATGCGTGAATACTCTCTACTAAATTGCGACGCGCTATTGTATCCAACTTTAAACGCCGCACCCTCGGCTGTTTCGCCTTCTTCAGTCATCAAGCGCCTTGCTTTGAGCAAACGAAGTCGCTTCTGATATTGGATGGGGCTCATTGCCGTCGCTTCTTTAAAATGCTTAAAAAAAGCAGAACGGCTCATATTCGCTGCCTTTGCTAAAGCGGGGATATCTACTTCTTCGCTGAGTTCGGAACTTAGCGTATGAATAACTTTGGATATTTGATGCATTTTGCTCCCCGATCGCACGAACTGTCGAATTGCTAATCCTTCAGCTCCTTTCACTAGATGAAAAAGTATTTCTTTGATCACCAATTGTCCTAACACTGGTGCATCTTCGGGCGTCTCAAAGAGTTTCACTAACCGAATCGCGGCTTCCATAATTTTGTGATTTGCAATTCCTGTAAAGATCGCACGTTGAGGATTTTCAGTTTCTTGTGGAAATTCCTTTTCAATCTGCGCCGTTACTTCACTCAAAGTGAGCGGCTCTAAGTCGATCAACAAGGCGAGAAACGGCTTCTCGATTGATGCGTCTTCAATGCTGCTGATAACGGGCAAATCAATCGGAGTCACGGTGTAATGAGCTTCGTCGCATCGGTAAACTTCACGCCCCAAAACTATCTCTTTGCAGCCTTGAGCGACGATCGCGAAACAGGCACGCCAACGTCGTTTCATGCGCCGATCTATCTTTGAATATTTTACACAGTGAACACCCGGCACGGGCGACTCTTGTAATCCCTCTTTGGGTGAGAATAGATGAATTTCTTTTGCCAGTTTAGGACACAATTTTTTCATAATCTTTCAAGAATATGCGATACCTTAGTGTGGACGATTAGGCAATAAATTTGGACTGTTGTGGATTTATCAAATAAAAGTGCAACCGTATACTGATTTGCAAAGCTTTCTTTAGCAGTTAAGGATTAAAGTATGCGTGTATTCGTTACCGGGGCTACAGGATTTGTCGGCTCAGCTATTGTTCAAGAGCTGAGCCGCGAAGGGCATCAAGTGATCGGGCTTGCTCGTTCGGACTCAGCAGCGCAAGCACTGATGGCTGCGGGTGCACAAGTTCATGAAGGTAGCCTTGAAGATTTAGACAGCTTACGGAATGGAGCCGCTGACTCGGATGGAGTGATTCACACAGGCTTCATCCACGACTTCTCAAAATTCCAGGAGAGTTGCGAGATTGATCGAAAAGCCATTGAGGCTTTAGGGACGGTACTCGTTGGATCTAATCGGCCATTAGTAGTCACCTCTGGAATTGGGCTGCTTACTTCGTCGGGTGAACTCGCCACTGAGGAAGATATGCCTCTTTCTTCACGTACCATCCCTCGCGTCTCCGAAGAAGCTGCTTGCGCGGTGGCGGATAGGGGAGTGCATGTATCGATAGTGCGTCTTCCGCCATCGGTGCATGGCGATGGCGATTACGCTTTTGTGCCGATTCTCATTAATATGGCACGGGAAAAGGGAGTTTCTGCATATATAGGTGAAGGACTCAATCGCTGGCCCGCAGTGCATAGGCTTGATGTTGCCCCTCTGTACAGACTTGTTTTGGAGAAAGGGGCTGCAAGAGCATACTATCACGGTGTTGCGGAAGAAGGTATACTGTTCCGAGAAATCGCCGAAGTCATTGGGCATCACCTAGAAGTGCCTGTTGTCAGCATCACCCCTGAGGAAGCAGCTAATCACTTTACTTGGTTCGCGCACTTTGCCTCAATCGACGTCGCGGCTTCAAGTCAACAAACTCAGAAACTGCTGGGTTGGAAGCCGAAGCAGCATGGGCTGATTGTAGACTTGAACAGTGGCAACTATTTCAAGACTTGAGGATAGAAAACAGCAAGTTATGGAATGGCTGTGTCGTTTGTAGGAGTAAGGCAATTAGTGATATTTACCTGAGAGATGGAAAATGTCTTAACTTTATGTTTAAGATATAGGATTAGCGTCTACATAAAGCTATTGACTTTTTTCAGGACTACCATAAGCTATGCTGACTGAAATGTTGCCCTTCCAATTTGATTTAGATCCGATCGCCATTGCTGGAGTAAGTTTATGGTCTTTGGCATTGTATCTAGGTTTTTCCCCAGTAGGAGAATGGGTTATTGAGCAACTTAATCGGTGGTTTAATTTTGCCGAGCGATCGCTTTACGTCAACAAGTCAGAATTTGAAAAGACTCGCAATGCCAGAGAATCCCAAAACGCTTTTTACGCCTCGCTTTTTAGTATCTTGCCTTTTCTTGCCGTTGGTGCTTTATGTAATTGGGGCGTGGAAGTTGGTTTGGGTCGTAGTTGGTCAATTAGTATGGGAATATTAGCTTGTATGGGTTGTGGAGTCTACGAATTGGGAAGAAGAGACGGAAAGTCTTCAGGAGAGTAGGGAGTCTTAGGACAACAAGCGCGTCTCGGAATTACCCTGAGCATTCTCGAGGATGGCAATGGCAGCAGGATCATGATCGAGTAGTATAAGCGCACTGGTAATTGCCCGACTAGGCAATAAGTCCCCAGCTTCGTATTTTTGAAACGCCCGTGGCCCACCACCAATCAATTCTCCTGCTTGAGACTGTGTCAGGTGCAACTTTTTACGGACACGGGCGTTTTTCCTTCGGCTCAAGTAACCTCTCAACCCGAGCTTTCAAAAGGTTCAGCATCCGATCAGATACCTTCATATCCTCACTAGTATGGATGCTCTCGTCTGACTCATCACAATACCAGCCCGGTATATCAAATGTAATACTCTCCGTGCGATAGGTTAACGTCATAGGGCGTACGTCGCGGCGCATTGAAGCTCCGGTGATTGGGCAAATCGGTGTGATGTCAGTCATTTTTCTTTTCCTTGAACGATAGCAACAGAAACTCAATTACTACGTCCGGTGTAAATTTGACATAAATGCCACTCGGCTTAATTTATTGAACCGCCAAGACGCCAAGAGCGCCAAGAATGAGTAAAGTTTATGTATGTCCTAATTAATTCTAGCTTGTTCTGAACACTGAAACTCCCTCTAGCAATACTAATGTACTACTAAAGATTGATCGCCTTGTACCAGTTGCGTCAGTCATGCCAATACACAAGTACTAAATTTTAGTGATCGCCTGTGTCAGTTGCGTCAGTCCTGTTTACTTTTTACTTTATGACTTATGTAAACTCTAGTCATTCTTGGCGCTCTTGGCGTCTTGGCGGTTCAATAAATCTTTTGCCTAAATCCTATACTTTTTAAAGAGCTACCCCCTACCCCCTGACTCCTCATTCAAAACCTCTGAAACCAAACTTGCTATCTTTTGAGCTGCTCCAGCTTCACCGCGAATACTTCGCAGCTTAGTTCGGATCTGTTCCAATTTTTCTGGATGAGTCAGAAAGTCTAGAACCATTTCCCCTATGTCTTGCGGCAGAAGTTTTCCTACTAACTCTGGCACAACCATTTCTTGTGCCCAAATATTAGGCCATGCTAATAAACCTTTGCGTTTTAGGACAAGCCAATTAATCACCTTAGCAAACACAGAACCAACCAACGGCAAATTTGCCAACAACCCTGGCAAACCATCCCAAGAACGCATGGCGTCCATCTGTTGGGTTGGGAGTAAAACAATCATCGGTACGGCTAAAGCACCGAGTTCGGCAGTGTTTGCACCTACTGTCGTAAGGCACAAACTGCATCGAGATAATAAGTCATAGGCAGGGGTTTGAGTCCACAGTTCCACAGATAAACCTGTCGCTGTTTTTAAGACAGGAGGCTCAGACTGAACTAATGTGGCAGAGCCGCCACCAAAAGTTTTAATATAAGGATTTTTTTGGGGATCGGCAAAACTAGCTAAAGTTTGGATATCTAAAGTCGGTGCAACAGGAATCACGAATTTAGTTTCGGGTTTTCTTGCGTAGACGTATTCTGCACTCGCTAAGGTAAAAGGCACTCCTTGCATCAATTTTGCCGCTTTCGATCCGGGGAGGATACCAATGAGGGCAGGGGGAGCTTCGGGAGCAGGGGAGGAAAAAACCAATTGTCTATCATCTCTTTCCTCCCCCTGAGCTTCTACCATTAAATCTCCCACGACTGTAAATTTGTGGGCGTACTTCTGTTTGACATGGGCAGCAACTTTGGGTTTCATCACGGCAAAGCGATCAATTAAGTTATGCCAACGTGCGTCCCATTCAGCGTAGACAACAGTATGATAACCGAGCCTTTTGCCAATGACTATGGGGAAAAATTGATCTCCGCCAAGAAATAACACGACACCGCGATCGCTCCATTCCCAATTTTCTAAAGTTTTTCCCCAAAGCAAAAACTGCCAAAAAGCTGATGCCGACTGCACTCGATCTACTTCGGGAAAAGACTGGGCGATCGCAGCTTCAAAGCCAGTGGCGTTGGGGCAAGGAGATAATACGACAGAAATTCTGACTAGAGTTCTGTCGTTGCCCAGGTTTTGCCGCAATGCCCGCACCACGGGACGCACCCAGGTTGTTACCTCTCCAGGACCATTCGAGAGAATTAGTATATCAACTTTAGCCATTTGTCAAGACGCTTTGCTGAACGTGTGGGGAGAATATTTGTCAATAGTCATTTTTTGAGAGCTATTAGTTCCGACTTACCTGACTGAAGAAGGTAATTATAGTATCATAATGAACTAAGTAACTAGTAATGAGGAAGATAATTATCTCTACCCAAGAACCAGTCACTAGGAAATGTGTCGATAATTATTAAATTTTTGTAACAAAGTGATGAATGTGCACTTTTATGTATGTTCAAGAATTTTCAAGAAATATTTCATTTTTTATATCTTTTTGTGTCAGATACGTGATAAAACCTCCAATGGGTAGGCATTTTCTGATAAAAACAACACAGAATACCTAAACATTGGAAGTCAGACCAAGGGCTTTTGCCGTAGGCGGCTTCCCGCAATCATACAGAACTTTTAAGTAGAGAACTCGCATCAAAGGAGCCTCACAAGCATGTTCACCCACGTCAAGTCCACCATTAGACATATTACGCCTGATAACTTACGCGGACGGCGTTTAATTAAGGTGGTCTATGTCGTGTTAGAGTCCCAGTACCAAAGTGCATTATCACAAGCGGTACGGGCGATAAACGAAAAAGATCCTAACCTGGCGATTGAAATTAGCGGTTATTTGATTGAGGAACTCCGAGATCCAGAGAACTATGAAGAGTTCAAACGAGACCTTGAGAGTACCAATATTTTTATCGCCTCATTGATTTTTATTGATGACTTAGCTCAGAAATTAGTAGCAGCAGTAGAACCCTACCGCGATCGCCTGGATGTCGCCGTAGTCTTTCCCTCAATGCCGGAAGTGATGCGTCTGAACAAGATGGGCAGCTTTTCTCTTTCCCAATTGGGACAGTCGAAAAGTGCGATAGCACAGTTTATGCGAAAGCGCAAGGAGAAATCAGGGGCGGGATTCCAAGATGGCATGTTGAAGCTGCTGCGAACGCTGCCGCAAGTGCTGAAGTTCCTGCCAATGGAGAAAGCACAAGATGCCAGAAATTTTATGCTGAGTTTTCAGTATTGGCTGGGTGGTTCTCCAGAAAACTTGGAAAACTTCTTGCTGATGCTGGCTGATAAATACGTGTTAAAAGGTGAACAGACTCAGGATTTAGCGTCTGTAGAATATAAAGAACCAGTTGTTTATCCCGATATGGGGATTTGGCATCCTTTAGCTCCGACGATGTTCGAGGATGTCAAAGAATACCTCAACTGGTATATGAGTCGCAAAGACATTTCCCAGGATTTGAAAGATCCGCTAGCACCTTGTATTGGATTAGTGATGCAACGTACTCACCTGGTAACGGGTGATGATGCCCACTATGTGGCAATGGTGCAAGAACTAGAAGCAATGGGCGCACGGGTAATCGCCACATTTGCTGGGGGTTTGGACTTCTCTAAACCTGTGGATACTTACTTCTGGGAACCCGCTCCCTCACTTTCTCCCACGCTAACAGGAGGGACAAAAGCAGGCATATCGCGAGTGGATGCAGTAATTTCGCTTACCGGATTTGCCTTAGTAGGTGGACCGGCACGTCAAGATCATCCTAAGGCAATTGAAGCGTTGAAGCGCTTGAATCGTCCTTATATGGTAGCACTGCCTCTCGTCTTCCAAACAACGGAAGAATGGATTGATAGTGATTTGGGGTTACACCCAATTCAAGTGGCGTTACAAATTGCGATTCCGGAATTGGATGGGGCGATTGAACCGATTATTTTATCGGGAAGAGACGGAGCAACAGGAAGAGCGATCGCTTTGCAAGATCGCGTTGAAGCTGTTGCCCAACGTGCTTTGAAATGGGCTAACTTGCGTCGCAAGCCCAAGCTACACAAGAAAGTTGCCATTACGGTTTTCAGCTTCCCACCAGATAAAGGTAACGTCGGTACTGCTGCCTATTTGGATGTCTTTGGTTCCATTTTTGAGGTGATGAAAGCTCTCAAGAATAATGGGTATGACATAGACGAGTTACCAGCAAGTCCCAAAGAGTTGATGGAACAAGTCATCCACGATGCCCAAGCGCAGTACAGTAGCCCGGAATTGAATGTTGCTTACCAGATGTCAGTGCCGGAATATGAAGCACTCACACCCTACTCTCAAAGATTAGAAGAAAACTGGGGACCACCGCCAGGACATCTTAATAGTGATGGGCAAAATCTGCTGATTTACGGCAAACACTTTGGCAACGTGTTTATCGGTGTGCAACCGACATTTGGTTACGAAGGCGATCCCATGCGGCTGTTGTTCTCCCGTTCCGCTAGTCCCCACCACGGTTTTGCCGCTTACTACACCTACTTGGAACAAATTTGGCAAGCTGACGCAGTGCTGCACTTCGGGACTCACGGTTCCTTGGAATTTATGCCAGGGAAACAGATGGGGATGTCTGGCGAATGTTATCCAGATAACTTGATTGGGACAATTCCCAATTTGTATTACTATGCGGCAAATAACCCAAGTGAGGCGACAATTGCCAAGCGTCGTAGTTATGCGGAAACAATTTCCTACCTAACTCCTCCGGCGGAAAATGCTGGTTTATACAAGGGTTTGAAAGAACTCAGCGAATTGGTGGCTTCTTACCAAACGTTGAAAGATACTGGGCGCGGCATCCCCATTGTCAATACCATCATGGATAAATGCCGGATGGTGAACTTGGATCAGGATGTCGCCTTAGCTGAAAAAGATGCCAAAGACATGACGGCTGTTGAGCGGGACAATGTTGTGGGGCTGGTATACTGTAAGCTGATGGAGATAGAAGCGCGACTTCTACCATGTGGATTACACGTAGTTGGAAAGCCTCCTAGTGCAGAAGAAGCAATTGCTACACTCGTTAATATTGCTAGCTTAGATCGTACAGAGGAAGACATTCCCAGTCTACTCCGATTGATTGCTAACAGTATCGGACGCGACATTGATGAGATTTACCACAACAACGACAAAGGCATTTTGGAAGATGTCCAACTGCTGCAAGATATCACGAATGCAACCCGCGTAGCAGTTTCCACCCTTGTAAATGAACAAACTGATGCTGAGGGACGTGTTTCTCGTGACACGACATGGCGCGTCTCTACCTTCTTTAACATGGGTAAAAAAGAACCTTGGGTGCAAGCAATTTTGGATTTAGGATTTCCGATTTTGGATTCTAATTCTCAAATGCAGAACCCAAAAGCTAAAATCCAAAGTCTCTTTGAGTATTTGGATTTCTGCTTGGAGCAAGTTTGTGCTGACAACGAACTGGGTGCATTACTCAAAGGGTTGGAAGGTGAATACATTTTACCAGGACCAGGTGGCGATCCCATCCGCAACCCAGATGTGTTACCGACAGGTAAGAATATCCATGCTCTCGATCCCCAATCCATCCCCACGACTGCGGCTGTGCAATCAGCCAAAATCGTCGTAGACAAACTTTTGGCACGGCATCAGTCAGAAAATGGTGGCAGGTATCCGGAAACGATTGCTTTTGTCCTTTGGGGTACGGATAACATCAAAACTTACGGCGAATCCCTAGCACAGGTGATGTGGATGGTGGGAGTACGTCCAGTTTCTGATGCGTTGGGACGAGTGAACAAGTTGGAATTGATTTCTTTGGCAGAATTGGGACGTCCGCGTGTTGATGTGGTAATCAACTGTTCTGGCGTTTTCCGCGACTTGTTTATTAACCAAATGAATCTGCTGGATCAAGCAGTGAAGATGGCAGCAGAAGCAGATGAACCGCCATCGATGAACTATGTTCGCAAACATGCGCTGGAACAAGCAGAGGCAATGGGGATTAACCTGCGCCAAGCAGCAACTCGCGTCTTCTCGAATGCTTCTGGTTCCTACTCCTCGAATATCAACTTGGCAGTGGAAAACAGCACTTGGGAAAGTGAAGCGGAGTTGCAGGAAATGTACCTGTCGCGGAAATCGTTTGCGTTTAGTAGCGATAACCCCGGTACGATGGAACAATCTCGGCAGATTTTTGAAACGACTCTCAAAACTGCTGAAGTGACTTTCCAAAATCTCGATTCTTCCGAGATTAGCTTGACGGATGTTTCTCACTACTTCGACTCCGATCCCACTAAACTTGTCGCTAGTTTGCGGGGTGATGGTAAAAAACCAGCATCCTACATTGCCGACACGACGACAGCTAATGCTCAAGTGCGTACACTATCAGAAACCGTGCGTTTGGACAGTCGTACTAAGTTGTTGAATCCCAAGTGGTACGAGGGAATGCTGAATCATGGGTATGAGGGTGTGCGAGAACTCTCGAAGCGGTTAGTTAATACGATGGGTTGGAGTGCAACTGCGGATGCTGTTGATAACTGGGTTTACGAGGATACCAACGCCACGTTTATTCAGGATGAAGCTATGCGCGATCGCCTGATGAATCTCAACCCCCATTCCTTCCGCAAGATTGTCTCCACTTTATTGGAAGTCAATGGACGCGGTTACTGGGAAACAAGTGAGAACAACTTGCAATTACTGCGTGAGTTGTATCAGGAAGTTGAAGATCGTATTGAGGGAGTTGAGTAGAGACATCTTTTGACTTCTGTACGGGCAGGTTTTGGCGATTAACTTGTCGGCTTCTTATCAATCTGTAAAACCTGCCCCTACTCCTGATTCCTGTACGGGCAGGTTTTGGCGATTAACTTGTCGGCTTCTTATCAATCTGTAAAACCTGCCCCTACTCCTGATTCCTGTACGGGCAGGTTTTGGCGATTAACTTGTCGGCTTCTTATCAATCTGTAAAACCTGCCCCTACTCCTGATTCCTGTACGGGCAGGTTTTGGCGATTAACTTGTCGGCTTCTTATCAATCTGTAAAACCTGCCCCTACTCCTGATTCCTTGCACTTAATTTTGACATTCTACAGATGTACGCAGGTTATTCCAAAATAAAATGGGATTTTTATAGTTCGGCGATCGCCCAAGTGAGCAAATTCTGGAGAATTCTATTGCCACGAGATCCCCTGTGCAAGTGTCGCGGGTTTTATACATTCTATCTCTCACGTCACCCATTCAAAATTGAGAGCCTCAATGTTAATCTTCAGGCGATTTGTTTATTCATCTTCTGAAAGAACTTCAAAAATACTTGGGATATCTCTTGCTCCATGCAGAAAGCGAATAACTTCAATTCCTTGGTTGACAGGGCGGTAAAAATCAGATAATTCCCTACTGGAAAACTTCGTAGATTTGGCACTAATTCATCACGTTTTCTTCCTATACCTGGGGTTTCTACCAGCATTTTGAGTTTGCTTTCTATCTTTTGTAGAAACCAATCTGCTCGATCATCGCTTTCATTAGCAATGAAATCCCAAATATCTAATAAATCAGCTTCCCTCTAGTGGTTTCTTAAGAATAATCGGCATTACGCAGACTGTTTCTCCTGCCGTTGTTGTTTAGCTTTGGCGATGATTTCATTCATGTTTAAGGGTGTAGATTCTCCACTATTAATTCCTTGTTGAATATCTCGTCGCAACTCTGCAAGGCGTATTTCCTTAAGGGAATCCTGTTCTTTGAGCAGCCGCAGTCCTTCCCGGATGACTTCACTTGCGGAAGTGTACAGATCACTTTCAACTTTAGACTGCACCCACTTTTCCAGTTCTGTGGTTAGTGAAACGTTCATTTGCGACCTCTTGAACAGTTGATATTAATATTTTTACTATGAATAGGAGAAAATAACAAAGTTTGTTATTATTTTTCTCCTAAGGAAGATCCTTGAATTAAGGTTTTCTCAAAAGATGGCACGGTAGTGCGTGTCTATCTATCATTTACCGAGAAAGATAGTATTTTTAGTTACAAAATATTGGTACTCTCTATCGGAAAAAACTCTGCGATTTACTGATTTTTGAGGAGTAATAGGTAACTTCTAAGAAACTGATTTTGTGGAGACTCATTCAGTTGCTACTGAAGTTGTTGAACTTCCTCAATCGATAAACCCATGGAAGGGGCAATAATGTTGATCGCCATTCTTCTACGCAAGAGATTGATAGCGATCGCCCGATTTCTTTCTTCCTCAGTCTCTCTCCAGATTGAACGATAAACGGTGGATTCCTGTATGATGTCTCTCCATAATCTGCGATAATTATGCCGTATCTTCACGACTATCTTCCCGCACATCTCCTAAACTTAACTTTCTGCGGACTCGCTCTCGTTGTTGTTGAAGTTGTTGGACTTCTTCGATCAACAATCCGGTAATACGAGCAACAGCTTCAACTGGAAAACCTTCTCGTAAAGAATTACTGGCAATCTCTCTCTGTTTTCTTGCCTCTGCCCTTGCCTCTGCTTCTTCCTGAATCGAACGGTAAATCACAGATTCTTGCATAATGTCTCTCCGCACTAGACTATAAATTACGTCTTCCTCTAATCTTAACCCGGCAAGAATTGCTGCGGCTGCTATCAGATTCGCCTGTATCGCTGGGTCTTCAATCCGATCTACAATCTCAGTTGCTTGGCGTAATGTCTCTGCTGGATTTGCAGTTTGTCCCAGTGTAGCAAAAGGTAATAGTCCAGGATATTGCAAAAAGAGTGACGCAGGTTGCTCCCACAACCGAATGACATCAAACTCATGGCGCGTGCGTTCCATCGTAAAGCTCGTTTGATAAACCAACTGCGATCCAGTCTGCTTTAGATAAATCACAACTTGCCGCATCGGTTTGGTTGGATCTTTCCGGTACATTCGCACGCGGTAATCCAAAACACGGAATGGAATGTTGTTCTTGGGAAGTGTTTGGAACTCGATATGCAAAACAGATTCGTCTGATTCTAGTAAAATTAGGGCATCGGCGCGAATCGGATCGAGGGAGAGTTCAGAGGGTTTGAGTTCTGTCATCGTGACAGGCTTTCCTAACAACCAACTGGCGAAGTCGGTTGAGAAATGTTCGGCAAGGAATCGGCAGGTATCGTCATACATGGGAGAGATTGTACAATTTATTATACCGATTTGACTTTGAGTAAATCTAACGTTTGATGAAGTGTGGTGGGGCGATCGCTACTGTTAACACTGGATAATAAAAGTAGAACTGTTTTCTGAAATAGAGATGAGCCAAGAGAATTCTCTCATGTCAAAATCAAATCACTCCTGGACTAAATGGGCAATGCTTATAGAGGTAAATGCTCAAGCAGGAGTTCAAAGAGAAATTACTGAACATAGAGCAAAAGGAAATACTGTTTTCTACGATGAAGACAATAAGTTGATTATGGAAACAAGTCTTGGAGAACGCTTCGAGTATAAGTACACAAATCAAGGAATAGAAATTCTTCATAGTGAAACGGTTTCTTCCGAGTGACGAATTAGGCGTGAGATTCAAATTATGGTAAGGTAAGCAGTGATAAATACTTGTCTTTGTAAAATAATGCAATCGCATCAAAATTCCGACGCAGCAAATTTTCAACCTGTAGAGTCGAACAGTTGCCAAGCCGAATCCAAATAACATAAAGGTGGATTTCCAAATAATAAGCTTCTGTCCTGCATATCCGCGTCTTTTGAGACAATCATCAAACTATTGGACTTTGCATAATCCCAAACTATTGGATCGATAGTTGATTTCATGTCAATATCTCTAACGTGAAGGGAATTTGGGAAAAGGTCAGTCAAACGGAACGGCAACTTGGGAGAGAGATTCTCGTCAAAAAGTAATTTCATGCGGACATTGGCACAGTCATAAACCGACGCTCGCGGTCAGCAGCATATGCGATGCAGGCTTTAAAATCTTCCCGCGTTAAATCGGGAAAGTCTTCAAGTATCTCTGCTTCTGTCATATCAGAAGCTAGGTACTCAAGCACTTCATAAACCGTTATACGCAAACCGCGCACGCAAGGCTTGCCACTGCGTTTATTTGGTTCAATCGTGATGTAATCTTGGTAGTTCATAAGTAGTCGGACAAAATTAAATTCCTTCAGAAGACCTCCCTAAAATCATGTATTGGCTCAACTGATACACTGCCATGTGTTTCAATAAAATGCTCAACTGTACTAGTCATTTTTGGGAGAAAAAATATCACAGCAGTGGCTTTGAGAAAACTGACTATAAAAGGGCATTAGATACGATACATTCATCTTAACCCAAAGGCTGCTAATATGCAGTAGGGTTTTTTTATAATTTTAGTAATTATGAGACTCATGACTGCTTGAGTAATGATGGGATTACTCAATGGCATCCTGCATTTAGTGCAACTGGGGAGAACTCTGTCCGAGTGTGCTGCTAAATACCGACTATTCTGCCAAAAATATTAATATTTCGTGATTGCGATCTTCTTTGTTTCCCGCCAAGTAATCTCAGCGTTGGGGAGTAAACGACTGTCGAATTAACTCCAGTTGGAAGCGATAACCTTTTGCAACTTCCTCAATCAACTCTCGTTGTAATAACAGTTGAATCGTTCTTTCCCAAACATCAGGAAAATGTTGTGATAAAGTTTGCTGGCTGACAATTCCCTGTTCACCTTGAGCAGCGATAAAGTGTAAAATATCGCCAGGCCATTTGCCACGCTACTCGCCACGCCACTAAACACCACGCCATCCGCCACGCTAAACGCCACGCTCAATGCTGCACAACACCCTAAGCTTGAAGCCACAACAGACAAAATATTTGGCAATGGCTGACCATTAACCAGATTAAAGACTTTATCCAAAAATACCACGTAACTTTTTGGCTATTATAACGTTCTGCATTCATTCCAGAATATATAATTAAAAAAACTTGGCTACAACAATATCAGCCAGCGGCACAACAAGCCAACGCAAAGTTACAGAAGGCTCTACCTGTCTTGGCGACATTAATTAACTCTTGTACAGTTTTTGAGACTGATAATTTAGTCCTTCTCAACACAGAATGTATCAAAGCCGTAACCAAGACTTGAACACAATGCCCAATTATAATCAAACCTATCTAATTTAAATAGCAATGCTGCTGAACTACTTTGACTTAATAAAAAATAAATCTAGCTTGAAAATAACGCTGATATTAGCCACAGTTTTTTTCGTATTAATGCTAGCTTTTAGCCTTAATCGGTTCTACTCTTTTTACGCATCTTACGACCAAAGTCTATTCGATCAGCTTTTTTGGAATACCATACATGGACATTTATTTCAAGGTTCTCTTTCTTCAGGTCAATCTAGTGCTTATATCCAAGATGGTCAGATCCAGAAAGTATTTTACTGTCATTTGGCACAACACTTTGTAATTGACTTTTTACTGTGGATGCCTATATATGCGTTATTCCCCAGTGGTGTAACTCTTGTAATTTTACAAGTTAGCTTAATAACCATTGCTGGTTTAGTTCTCTATGTGTTATCTCGCCATTATTTACCTTCTTCAATAGCTGTTTTAATAACTGCCAGTTTTTATGGAGCCAATGCAGTCATTGGTCCAACTTTTGCCAATTTCTACGAACATTGTCAAATTCCTTTATTTATTTTCTCTTTACTCCTGGCTTTAGAAAAGCGTAAATGGTGGCTCTTTTGGCTCTTTCTGATTTTGACGTTAGGAATTCGGGAAGAAACAGGAACTATTCTTTTTGGTATTGGTCTATATCTAATTTTCAGCCGTCGATATCCACGCTTAGGTTTGGCTGTATGTACACTCAGCTTCAGCTATGTCATAATAGTAACTAATGTCATAATGCCCCTGTTTTCTAACGATAATTCTCGACTGTATTTAACTGCTTATTTTAGTCAATATGTTCCCGGAAATAATAGCCCTAGTACTTTACAACTATTGTGGGGAATTGTCACCCATCCTCAAGAACTGATTCAAAGTTTGTTAACTCCTGTTGATAAGCGCGTGAAATACTTTTTAGGTCAATGGCTACCTTTGGCTTTTATACCTGCAATAGCACCATCAGCTTGGATACTTGCTGGTCCTCCATTATTGGTATTGTTGATGCAGCATAGTATAGCTGCTCTTTCTATGAGTATTCGCTATGCCTTAACTGTAGTTCCAGGCTTGTTTTACGGGACAATTTTGTGGTTGTCTCAACATCAAGAGCAATTTAAACCACGTTTTCGTCGCTGGTGGATAAGATTTATAGCACTATCAATTTTCTTTGCTATTACCTCTAACCCCAGTGACGCTTTTTACTTTTTGATTCCAGACTCTCTTTCTCCTTGGGTTTATGTTCCTCTAACCCGTCAGTGGGAACACGTCAGACATATCCGCGCATTAATGCAGTATATTCCTGCTACTGCCAGTGTTTCTGCTACTACTTTTCTGCTTCCTCATCTAGCAACTCGTCGAGAAATTATCCGCTTACCATCTGTACAGTTACAAATGGATTCGGGGGAAGTTATAGATGTTGATTTCGCTCTTGCAGACTTGTGGCGGTTGCAACAGTATCAACCAGCTTTTAAGAATGATCGCCAACAACTACAATATTTTGTGAGTTTTATTAACCAACTTTTACTTCAAGGAAAGTATGGACTTGTGGACGTACAAGATGGAGTTATCCTGCTGCAAAAGAAAGTTACTTCTCAACCTCAAGCCATAACACGTTGGTTAGAGTGGCTTGCGGAAATTCAAAAACTTTAGCGTTAGTAATCATAATCTATCACTAGTCGGCTGGTTAGGGAGATCCATAAAAATAACAACCGCTCTATGTCCGAATATTACCTGAGTTCGACATAAAAAAAGACTGAAAATTAGACAGGGTAGACTTTGTAGCCTGACGAGACTTTTTCAATTAATGTCAATAATATTTTATAAATGAGAATAGGTGTGAATGTACTCTTGGGGTAAAAGTATCATCGGAACAGAAAACCGGGTTTCGTATTCGTAAAATGGAGAATTAAATCTCCTTTCTAATGCGATCGCTATTGGCAACTTGAATTTTTCAGCTATGCTGACGGCAGTCGGCAGCATAGCTGAAAGTTTCAGATGGTGTTGACATAGAGATGGTTACGGTAATTCTATGAAAAACGCACTCTTCGGTGAAATACTCAAGCTATCAGTTGATCTAAAACTAACACTGACAGCCCAGGTAAAGATGGCAAACGGGCATCATTAGTCAAGAAAAAAGAAGCACCTTCATTGATAGCTGTAGCCATTTGAATAGCATCTGGCGTTCTCAAGTTATAATCTGCTCGAAGTTGTGCAGCAGTTTCAGCGATTACCGGAACAACTTCCATAGTCGTCAAACCTTGGGAATTAAACAGAATATTACGATATTGTTGAGCCAAGGCTGCATTCCCCTGTCGCAAAGGATAAACTAAAACTTCTGGTATCGTCACTACAGATGTCACAACTCTAAACTCACCTCGAAACATTGCTTCAAAGAAAGCATCAGTCATCTCTAAATAAGTAAGATTTTCTTCCATGAAGTAAATTAGGGGTGCAGTATCCAAGCCTACGACTTGTCTTCGTAATTGGGCTAACCATTCCATGAATCGCGTTCTTGATTGACATATTCTTGAGCATCAACTCCATTCCAGATTTCTTTGCCTAATCCGCGCAATTCAAGAATACTGTGCTTTGGCTTGGGCGTCATTGTCACCCTTTGACGAATTAATCTTGACAAGTCTTCAATCAGACGCATTTGCTCATCAGGAGTGAGGCTTTCAGCTAGACGGCGTACCTCGTGATATGTAGACATATAATTTCTCTTTTAATTCAATATACCTTAAGTTCAATATACCTTTAATTCTCTTGCCCTAAGTTCCACTCCTCACTCCCCGCCAAGACGAGGCAACCTTAACGTAACAGACTACTGTATAGTTTTTCCTCCCCGAAGCACTAGGGCATTGCCAACAATTTCTGCGCCTTCTACTTCCTGTGGTAAAGTCTTGAGTTCCTTTGAAATTTGTTGGTTTAAACGTTCTTGGGGAATCCCCAAATACTCAGATAATTCAGCAAGGGTGAAGCTAAAATTACCAACTTTAACGCGAGTTGTATTGTCTAAGTTCACTCTTCGATGACTAATAGTTGGTTTGCCTTCAAGCTCAATGTATACAGGATGTTCTTTAATGACTGGTATTTTGAGCAGTTGAGCGATCACTCCTTGTTTCCCTGTGTGCAATTCTTTTAAGGGGAGTTTCTTCAAATCAACGACTGCACCTACGGAAATTTTCCCGTCTTTAATTTGAGTATTTGTATCGGAAATAGCTTGAGCCAGCCGACTTTTATGAGATGTTTTGGCAATTTCACCATCTACCAATGCATTGACTTCATGAGCGTCTAGTTGCACTTCTCCTTGGAAGAGAGGATCTTTGAGATGGTTTGAAACTTTATCCAAGACTTGCTCACGAGCTTGTTGAATTTGGGTTTTGTCAGTCAGATGAAGTGCTTCTGTCGTCGATGGTGGATTTGTGTATCTGGTTGGCAGTTGGGTTGCCTGTTGCCACAAAAAGAACATAGCAGCACCGATGCCCCCTGTAGTGCAAGCAAACAGAAACAGAAATCGCTTGAACATAACTAAATTCTCCACAGAGTTAGGGACACGGATTTTGATAGCTCCTCTCTAGTTCCTAAAATTTTTATTTTGTGATTTTATAATAATTATGGTATACTTAATAATCTACTCTAAAAGATAACACAATCTACAACTGTACATTAGCTCTTGATTGAAGGGAGAAGCCAACATACAGTACAGTGCGGATTTCATCAGCTGCTCCCATCACTCTCTTCAACATAAGGGCGGCTCTGTATTGCAACTTGCCATTGCTCCGTAGTCGATGTAAGCGAAAAGCCACATGGAGGAAATACTACAATATAGTTCAATAGTAATATATTGTATAAGTAACTAGCCACATGATACTTTTTTATTGATTAGGAATGGTCAGACTAGAATATGGGTTTTATGCTGTTAAATTAGACATTTTAATCCTAAGTAAAGCCCTAATTCGGAGGTAGTCTATGCCGTCTGATTTCAAAGAACTCAACTTAGACCAAACTCGTCTTCGGAATTGTGTAGAGGAGTTTTGGTCAATTAACAATGTCCAACGAGGTGAATATTCTATAGAGACTTTGTTGAAGCAGAAGTATGTGAAGCTAAAGTTAACAGAGGCTCAATGAAAGTCATTGATTCTTCTACTCTGGATGAATTATTCGTTAAAATAACTAATGATTTTTATAAATTTCATCCAGAGTTATTAGAAAATAATAGTATTTTACTCGAAGAAGAAAAGTACCATTTAATTCACACTTGATAAGTGTCTGCAAAACCCATATTGATGTAAAAAATTACTGGAGTACTCGTGAGTGAAATTGCAAAAGCTATTATAAAGTATGAAGACATCCGTCAGCTAATCTCAAATAATGAGTTTATAGTGTCTGATTATAAAGAAATCAATTATGGGTTACAATTTTCAATTCAGAGATCTGATTGGTCTGGTATTATCAGAATATATCAAAATAAGCAAGGCAAGGTAAAAGTTGACTTTTCCCAATTAGATGAGAGTGAAGATTCTCGCTTGATAAAAAGCTTCTCTGAAGAAAAGTTTCCTTTTTCTAATGAAGTAAACTCAACTCTTTCACATGAGTTAACATTACCTATCATTGGAAGTGACGAATCTGGTAAAGGTGATTATTTTGGTCCTTTAGTCAGTGCTAGCCTGTATATAGATGAAAAAATTGTAAGTCAACTCACAAAGCTTAAGGTGAGAGATAGTAAAGCTATAAGCGATAAGAGAATTCAGGAAATTGCTAAAGATATCCGAATAATTTGCCAAGATAAGTTTGTGATTGTAGAAATATCTGCTGAAAGATATAACCAAATATATACCAAACTCGAAAACGAGAAAAAATCACTTAATGACTTACTTGCTTGGGCACATGCAAAAGCAATAGAGGAACTTCTATCTAAAGTTGAATGTCAAACAGCAATCATTGATCAATTTGCTGATGAAAAGCTTTTGCTTGAAAAACTACAAGAGCAAGGCAAGAAATTAACAGTTATTCAAGCTCATCGGGCTGAAAGTCATATAGCTGTTGCCGCAGCTTCAATCTTAGCGAGAGAACGATTTCTCAATAAACTAGACAACTTGGGGAAACAGTACCACACAAAGTTACCAAAAGGCTCTTCTAAAGCAGCTGTGACTGTAGCAAGACAGTTGATTGAGGAAAATGGCAAAGAAATTTTGGAGAAAGTAGCAAAACTTCATTTCAAGACTACAAATGAAGTCCTAAGTTAGTTCGTGCTTCCGCCTGAAAATCAAAACCTGGATATGAGTGAGGGACTAATTGTGATTGCGTACCTGCCCACTATAGGCGATCGCGTTTCACTTAACGTCAACTCGATTTCGTCAAGACTGACTTTAAAAATGCGAGGATAAGTCGAAAAATAGATAAACTTTGCGTGTTAGTAGTAAATTCATGACAAACGAGAATAGATGACGAAAGAGACATTGTGCCCTCTACTATAATTATGATGCCTTAAAAATGTTCTGTGTATATCTGAAAAATAGTTAGATTTCATGTATCAATAAGTATGACTTGATATTAGATAAATTATGCAACCGAGAATTGGATCTGCGACGGTTCTATTAGTTGCTTCTTGGATAGCGTCTGGAGTTGTCGCTTCTTCAGCATATAATGCTTTAGCCTCCTCTCAGTCAGTCAGTGCAAAACCGACGATACCAATTATTGTCAGTAAAGCTGAATTCGGCATTTTTCAGGTGAAATCCAAAAAAAAGGTGACTTTTCTTCCCACAAACAAAATCCCTCTCATTGAGGGAAATAAATACGGGTGGCGTATTCAGCTTAAAGACTATCAGGGTGAAGTGACTTGGCGAGAAATCCTACAGCTACCAAAGCACCCAGAAACTTGGGGAACAACCGATGGTGAACATTTCTCGATAGGGGCACACGGCACTGAGGGGGTTACTACGCGCACACAGTTGATAAAAAATGGTATAATCCAGGATTATTGGACTGTTGTTTCCGGCGATCCAATTGGAAAGCACAAGATAGATATCTATATTAATGAGCGTCGGATTGCTTCTTTCGAGTTCGAGACGATCCCTGTTAAAAGGTAGAAGTTAACTGCGTCGCAGAACGCTCTCTACCTTAAAATTATAAAGGCAAGTGAAGCGCGTCTGTTTTTATCTCATACAACTTATCCGGTTCCTGAAGGAAAAAAGAATTTGCAACGCCTGTAAATTCTCATTACTAACGGTGGCGGTGGATCTGTTTTAAACTCACGGCTAGAGAAAGTATGGGATTTTCCCACCGCCTTTTTTGTAAAGTTAGGTAAATTAAAGTTATTTAGGGATATTATTCACAAACCGTGACTCCACAAGATAAACTCCTGTCTAAAATCCTCTTAGGAGGATCTGATGCAGACATACCTTTTGCTCAACTGTGGCAACTCTTACAAAGTCTGGGCTTTAATGAACAGATACATAATGGTCACTATATTTTTACCAAAAAAAACGTCGAAGAGATCTTGAATTTGCAACACAAGCAAGGAAAAGCTAAGCCCTATCAAGTCAAACAAGTTCGCGCAGTCATTCTCAAATACCAGTTAGGAGGTAAAAAGAATGCTCCATTATGAAATTATTCTCTACTGGAGTGAAGAAGACCAAGAATTTATAGCTGAAGTTCCAGAGTTACCAGGTTGTGCAGCTGACGGCAAAACTTATCAACAAGCACTGCAAAATGTAGAAGTTGTGATGCAACACTGGATTAAGATCGCCAAAACTCTAGGACGTTCTATTCCGGAATTCAAGCAGCATTCTATATCTTACATCCGTCTTATTGATGAGACTAAGTAAATTGGTATGAATAAACACTATCTTACCTGACTGGCTGAAGTATAATTTGTGTGTAGTAGGTTGAATCGAATAACTTGTCATTAAAAATTAACAATCTTGTCAAATCCGGACTTACAGTTGTTAATCGGTAAATGTGTGTTTGGACACATGTTAACACATCCATGTTGTTTTGGATCAACTTATACCAAATTCAAAAATGTTTGCAACACATAAATCCATCGTCAGGGCGGCTCTTTCTTATAGCAAGGGCGAACAGCCCTGACGCTCGAAGACTCGAAGATCGCTGCGCTAACGGGTGACGCTCGAGGACTCGAAGATCGCTGCGAAGATCGCAGTCCCCTCTGTCGGGAAACCCTCCTGCTTTCTCTGTCTCACCGTGACGCAAGATCGCTACGAAGATCGCCCCTACGACTGTGGTCTATTTACTTGAACATTGCTGTAAGTGTTCCACCGAACATGATCCGCAAGAAGACCGGTGGAGAGAAGATTCTATCCGGCAGAGGCGATCGCTTCCCTCAGCCAACAAGCACAACTACGACTTTTGTTCTACAATGATCGTAGTGGATATTGATTTTGATAAAGATTAAATTCGCAGTCCCATAATCAATAAGTCGCGTTCTACACCATCAAGATCGGCGATTTGAGGCAAATGTCCCCAAACTTGAAAGCTAAATGTTTCAAACAGCTTTAAACTAGGTTGATTATGAGCAAAAATCCAGCCCATGAGCGTCTTCAAGCCTAAATTTGGACTTTGATGAATTGCATGAGCAAGAAGCTGACGCCCTAAACCACGTCGATGACTGTCTGGCGCAATATAAATACTAATTTCAGCAGTAGCATGGTAAGCTGGTCGTCCATAAAAAGATTGGAAACTCAGCCAACCAGCAACGACATCTTCTGCTTCAATCACCCAAAGAGGGCGTTTTGATGATGAGCGTCCCTTAAACCATGCTTGGCGACTTTCCACAGAAACTGGCTTTAAATCAGCAGTTGCCAGACGGGTGGGAATTGAAGCATTGTAAATCGCTACAATAACTGGTAAATCAGCTTCAGTGGCATCGCGAATCATCATCTAAAATCGAATTGAGAATTAATGAGTAATTCCTTACTCCTCGCTCTGTCTTAAACCCGCGCTAATAAAGGCGCAGCAGCTAGTAAAGTTTGAGTGTAAGGGTGTTGGGGATTGGCAAAAATTTGTTTTGTTGGACCAATTTCGACAATCTTACCACCGTTCATCACGGCAATGCGATCGCACAAAAAGCGAGCCAGCCAAAGGTCATGAGTTATAAACAAATATGTTAACTCAAATTCTTCTTTAAGCAGCAACATTAAATCTAAAACTTGTGACTGCACGCTGGCATCCAACATACTCACAGGTTCATCGCAAATGACAAGTTTGGGACGAGTAATTAAAGCACGGGCTAGAGCCACTCGTTGCTGTTGCCCACCAGACAAATCTGAGGGAAAACGATCTATATATATAGATGGTGGTTTTAACCCAACTTTATCCAGCATCCACAACACCTCTTCGGTTACCTTAGCTCCTGTCGCTAGGTTATGAATGAGCATCGGATCAGCTATACTTTGTCCAACTGTCATCGCTGGATTGAGACAAGCATGCGGATCTTGAAACACCATCTGCATTTGTCGTCTTGAGGATCTGATTTCTTGGCGTGTTGCACTAGTTAAATCTCGTCCTAAAAACTCCACTTTACCCGCAGTCGGACGAATAAGTTGCAAAATTGTCCGTGACAGCGTACTCTTACCGCAACCCGACTCTCCCACTAATCCGAGAATTTCTTTTGGATACAGTTCGAGGTTAATACCATCCACAGCTTTAATTGTCTGACTTTGCTGCCTCAACAGTCGCTCTACAAAGTTGGGTTCTAAGCTGTAGTACTGCTTTAAGTCTGTGACACGGAGAATTGGGGAGTGAGGAGTGGGAGGAGGAGGAGTTGCAGAAATTGCCTTTATTCCCGATTCCCCATTTCCTTGAATATGCAAAGCGGCTTTCAGAAGCTGTTGTGTATATTCATGTTGGGGTTGCTGGAACACAGTTTGGGAGGAACCCGTTTCCACCATTTTGCCGTTGTACATCACCCCAATGCGGGGGCAATATTCAGTCACCAAAGCTAAATCGTGAGAGATGAGTAGCAATGCCATGTTTTCGACACTGCATAGTCGGGTTAATTCTTGTAGAATCTGGGCAGAGACGGTGACATCCAAGCTGGTAGTCGGCTCATCAGCAACAATTAATTTCGGGTTGAGGAGTAAAGCTAGGGCGATCGCTACCCTTTGCCGCATTCCACCGCTAAACTCGTGAGGGTATTGATCCCAGCGATTTGCTGTAATGTTGACTTTCTCTAATGTGGCGATCGCTCTTTCCTTCGCTGCCCGCATTGATAATTGGGGAGAGTGCGCCTTTAAGGTTTCGATACAGTGGTTACCAATGCTCATCAACGGATCGAGGCGCGTCATCGGATCTTGGAAAATGAGTGCCACTGCTTCTCCCCGAAATTTCCGTACCTGAGAGGAAGTCATGTCAAACACTGATTGCCCTTGAAACATTACCCTTCCTTGAATCTGAGTGGAAGGTGGGAGTAACCGCATCGCCGCTCGCCCCAAAGTTGACTTGCCACAACCCGACTCACCCACCAATCCCATTCTTTCTCCTGGTTGCAGGGTAAAAGACACTCCATCAACGGCCCACTGAATTGCTTCATTGCTATGATGGGGATAGGCAACTTGCAAATTTTCAATACAAAATAAACTTTCACTCATAATTTGTTCATTGTTCGTTGTTAGTTGTGACTACCGAACTGCTCTTGAGCATACAAAGACAATAAAGTACTTTTATACCTATTGATGAGTCTTTGATGGTAGTGAAAAGATACTATTCCTCTGTTTGTAATATAGCTTTAGAGTATTCTATGAGAGTTGTTAACCGATGATTAATGGTATCAAGTCTTTCTTGTGCAGTAGAAGCTTGACGAGAACCTTGAAAAAACATGACATCAATTTCCAAAAGTCGCAGTTGCTTGCTCATCTCTGTTCGATAAGACTGCTCGCGCCCCCAATCCTGGCTGTCTGCACCTTCATCATCCAGAGGCACAATTTGTTGCTGAAAAAATTGCTGTAAGGAGGCTGTACGCTGTCGCAGTTCTAATGCATTTAGTGGAATGGGAGTAAGATCTGAGCGTAATTGTTTAAGCAAGATTGCAAATGAGTGATATTTCTGTTTATTTAGAGACATCTAGTCATATTTAAGATAAGATAAGTGACAAGATTTTTTTTTAGATAGTTTTTTCAACTTTTTCGAGATCTGAAGCCTCAAATCAGATTTGAGGCTATTTTTGTATTTATCTACTGCCAGGATGATCGCACTTAACCCTTTTACTAGATGATTTCCACTCATACTTGAATATAAAGTAAATCATCCTCATACACATGATTCTAGGGCAGTGTATCAGTAACAGCCTTTATTGGCGACAAGCTATAAGTATCCTTCCACTTTCTTACTCAAAGACAGATTGCATCCCAATTCTATGATGACCACTGTAATAAATTCACCAACTGATGTTAAGCTTCCGGAATGGCTAGAAAATTGTTTAGATTGCTCGGGCTCAGAAAGCCCTGATGTTGAAAAGAATCGAACTGGTGATACAGATTTGATTTGTCGGGCATTTGAATTTGCCTACAGTTTGCATAAAGGACAGTACCGCAAATCGGGAGAAGCTTATATCTGTCATCCTGTTGCAGTGGCTGGATTGTTGCGCGACTTGGGGGGCAGTGCCGCTATGATAGCAGCTGGGTTTCTCCATGATGTAGTTGAAGATACAAATGTCACGATTGATGAAATAGAACAGCGCTTCGGAACAGAAGTGCGACTTTTAGTAGAAGGAGTGACTAAGCTTTCCAAATTTAATTTTAAAAGTAAGACTGAAAGCCAAGCTGAGAATTTTCGCCGCATGTTTTTGGCAATGGCACAAGATATTCGGGTAATTGTCGTGAAGTTGGCAGATCGTCTGCACAATATGCGAACACTCGAACATCTAGCCGATGAGAAACGCCAGAGGATTGCCTTGGAAACCCGAGAAATTTTTGCTCCTTTAGCCAATCGCTTGGGCATCTGGCGTTTTAAGTGGGAATTAGAAGATTTATCATTTAAGTATTTAGAAAACGACTCTTACCGCCAGATTCAGCAATATGTCGCTGAAAAACGGACTTTACGGGAAGAAAGATTGGCGGACGTGATCGCAACTTTGCGGCATCGGCTATTAGATGCGGGAATTCAGTGCCTTGACATTAGTGGGCGTCCTAAGCATCTTTACAGTATCTATCAGAAGATGCAACGGCAAAACAAAGAGTTTCACGAAATTTATGATGTGGCGGCGCTCAGAATTACTGTCAAGGCAAATGAGGATTGTTACCGTGCCTTGGCAATGGTTCACGATGCTTTTCGCCCAATTCCTGGCAGATTTAAAGATTACATTGGCTTGCCTAAGGCGAATCGTTACCAGTCTTTGCATACAGGTGTGATTAGTCCGTGGGGGCGTCCTTTGGAAGTACAAATCCGCACTGTGGAAATGCATCAAATTGCGGAGTATGGAATTGCCGCTCACTGGAAGTACAAGGAAACGGGGAGTTCTAACAATACGCGGATTACTGCGGCAGATGAAAAGTTCACTTGGTTGCGGCAGTTGCTGGAATGGCAAAGTGACTTGAAGGATGCTCAGGAATATCTGGAAAGCATCAAGGATAATTTATTTGAGGATGATGTTTATGTGTTTACTCCTAAGGGTGATGTGATTGCTTTAAGCCCTGGTTCTTCAAGTGTAGACTTTGCCTATCGCATTCATACAGAAGTGGGAAACCACTGTGCGGGAGTGCGGGTGAATGGACGGATGGTGCCACTGTCTACAAGGCTGCAAAATGGCGATATTGTCGAGATTGTTACGCAGAAGAATAGCCATCCGAGTCTGGATTGGTTGAACTTTGTGAGAACTTCGGCAGCCAAGAATCGTATCAAGCAATGGTACAAGCGATCGCGTCGTGAAGAAAATATTTGCCGAGGGCGGGAGTTGTTGGAAAAAGAACTCGGGAAAACGGGTTTTGAAAGCTTGCTGAAATCGGAATCAATGGATGCTGTCGCTGAACGATGTAATTACCATTCGGTGGAGGATTTAGTCGCTGCTTTAGGTTACGGTGAAGTCACACTCAACTCGTTACTTAACCGTTGGCGAGAAGTGGTGAAGTCGCAACAACCGATTGCGATTTCACCGTCAGTTTTTCCTAAAGAACAAACTGCATCCAGGGCGTTACGGGATTCTACAGCAATTTCCCGCTCCAACGATTCCCCGATTGTTGGGGTAGAAGGGTTGATGTACCATCTCTCAGGGTGTTGTACTCCTATACCCGGTGAAGGAATTATTGGTGTGGTAACGCGAACTCGGGGAATTTCGATTCATCGTCAAGGATGCCACAATCTTGAGGAGGTGGAGTGCGATCGCTTTGTACCAGTGATGTGGAATGTAACAGCCGAAAATCCTAGTCGTGCTCAAAGTTATGCGGTGAATATTCAGATTGAAGCAATGGATCGCGTCGGCATACTGAAAGATATTTTATCGCGCTTAAGCGACCAAGGTATCAATGTACGTCATGCTACTGTGAAAACAGCCAATGGTCAACCAGCTTTGATGGACTTGGGGATCGATATCCGCGATCGCTCTCAACTCGAACAAATCTTTACCCAAATTAAGAAATTAAGCGATATTATTAATATCCGTCGCGTCGGTCAAGTTGACACCTAGAGTATAAACTTGCAATCAGGAGATTGGTAATTGGGGATTGTTCTTTTGGTTCATTACCTATTACCAATTAGCCCAGTAGAATGTCAGTAATACCAGTTTTATATTTGTGATCCCCGCAGTCTCAACGGGAGCCAGTGCAGGCAGCCGTAGCGTTGGCTCTCCTAAATAAAGGGGAGGCATAAAGCGGTGTGGATATTCCTCCCGCTTTATTGCTGTGGGTTCAGAAATTCGTTTTCGCTTCTCTTCATGGAGAAACTATATATTTTAAGTCATGCAATTAGAAGATTATTTTGACTTTTTATCGTCTGATGACATCCGCATCAAAGGACATCGCATCGGTATCGATAATGTGCTTGATTATTACTTGGAAGGTTATACACCAGAAGAAATTGCTGCTTCTTTATCTACCCTCAGCTTAGAAAAAATTTACGCTACTATCACCTACTACTTGCACAATCGCCCGCAGATAGATGCCTACTTATTACGTTTAACGAAGTGGCGCGAAAAGCAATATCAGACATCAATCGCCAACCCCTCTCCTCTAGGGCAGCGTGTCATAGCAGCTAAAGCCCAAGGAACTCAAGGAAGAGGAAATCTTTTGTGAAGGTACGTTTTTTACTAGATGAAAATTTGACAACTCGGCTGAAGATAGCTGCTCTGCGATTCAACCCTGAGATAGACATCTTACGTGTAGGCGATCTTAATGCACCACCATTGGGCACATTAGATGCAGATATTTTGCGTTATCTGGAGTTATCACAACGGTTATTCATTACAGACAACCGTACTAGCATGCCTGAGCATCTGGAAGCACACTGGGCAAATCAGGGAAAAATTTGGGGCTTACTTTGGGTATATCCTCAAACACCTATAGCAGAATTGGCAGAAGAACTTTTCGTGATATGGGAGAAAACTGAAGCTGAAGAATGGATATATAAACTCGACTGGATTCCGTTTAAGCGAAAAGTTTGAGTGCGATGCCCAAGGCAACGGGGGTATCGCCTAATTTCCATACAACCAAAGCAAAACCTTGACTATCCAAACATAGAAAAATTATGCTGTGTACAATTGTGCATACTATAATAGTGTTATGGAGTATGAATGGGATACTGACAAAGCCCAATCCAATCAGCAAAAACATGGTATTGACTTTGCAGATGCAGTATCTGTATTTGCAGACGATTTTGCTATTACTGTGATGGATGAGCATCCAGATGAAGAGCGGTTTGTGACGATAGGTATGGATGCCCTGGGTAGAATTATAGTTGTTGTTTATACGTTGCGGGGTGACAGTTGTATTCGGTTAATATCGGCTCGTAAAGCAACTAGAAGACAACGTCAGCAATATGAGGAAGAGGTATAAATCATGGATATTGAGTACGATTTTAGTCAAGGTAAACGTGGAGCAATTGAGCCTACAGGCGAAGGTAAAACAAGGATTACAATTCGCTTAGATGATGATATTTTGATGTGGTTCCGCGAACAAGTCCATCTTGCTGGTGGTGGCAACTATCAGACTTTGATAAATAATGCATTGCGTGAATATGTGCAACAGCGTCGGGAACCTTTAGAGGAAATTTTACGGAGAGTTGTACGGGAAGAATTGAGTCAGATAAATATGCGAGCCACTAAGGGCGATCGCCAAAAATGATATTCTCATTCTCAAAGTCAAACGAAGCCCCAACACAATTGGTTATTCTTCCACCCAATATTTTTACAAAGTTATCCAAGCCATTGAACTCAATGCACTGAAAAAAAGTCATCTTGTGCTTTATTCAATATCAGTCGCAATACTATTGACTTGTGGTTGAATCGACTCTCCGTTACAGGCGACTTTCAAGCCTTGCCTAATGAGCCTCGCAGTAATGGGCACGCATATCACTGACGCCTAAAAATTTGGTAATTACTTTGGGTACGTCCTAAAACATCTATAGGAGAATTAACAGAAGAACTTTTCGTGATCAGGGAGACAACTGAAGCTGAATAATGGATAGATAAACTTGATTAGATTCCGTTTAAGCGAAAAGGAAGAAGTGCGATGCCAAAGGCAAAGGTTGCCATCCGTATCGCGTTTTACAGCATTTTTTATGAAGGTGCGTTTTTGCCGCATCAGAATTTAACAACGCGGTAACGCAATTATAGCAGCCCTAAATCAGTTGTGAAAATCTCTCTCTTTCCTCTCTTGGCGTTCTTGGCGGTAGCCTGCGGCAAGCCCTTCGCGTCTACATTCAAACAATAATTTTCACGACTCCTCAACGGCTATATATGTAAAAAAATCGTATATCACAATCAAGAACAAAATGTCATCAAAATTGTTGTAGATATCTTCTGTCAAATTATGACTAAAGTCATCCATCCGATTATGAGCTTAGACATATATGTTTTACTCTCAATATTCATAAGATGGAGTTGTTAAGCACAGAAGAACAACAACACAACTTACACAGAATAGTTATGAAGAAAGCTTTGTTTTTGTTACCCGGAGTTATTGCAGTGATGTTTACAGCAGCTCCCATGATGAGCGCATTGAACAATCCTGCCTTTGCCGATGACGCTCCTCAAGCAGGAAAGCACCATGGTGAGTGGGACAAACTTGGTTTGAATGATACACAGAAGGCACAAATCAAGCAAATACGTCAAGGTGCCAAGCAGAAAATGGATGCTCTGTTGACTTCAGATCAAAAGACGCAAATGGAACAAGCTAGATCTCAACATACTAGACCAAAACTGGCATTGAGTGACGATCAAAAGGCGCAAATTAAACAAATTCACCAGGATTCAGAAAATCAAATTATGCAAGTACTGACTCCTGCACAACAGCAACAATATAAGCAAATGCTTGCCCAAAAGCAACAACGCCATCAACAACGCAGTAACTAGGTTCTTGCTTGTCTAGGAGCGAAAGGACTGAGGATTCGGTATTAGGGATGCATCTTTGAATAAAGGGGGAAACGCTCTTCACCTGAATAGCGTTTCCCCTTTGTACTTTATGCCCTACTTCTTAAGCTAATAATGTCTAAGGCGGCGATCGCCAACATATCTGACCCCCAGCTAGTCCAAATACGCAATATAGTGATAAAAGTCAAGAGAAAGCTAGGCGAGAATAATTGGATTGTCACTTGTACCAACAACATCTCCAAGTGCATCAAATCCACTGCTGCCTGTGGGATCGCCAATTAGATTGTCGCCGTTGCTAGTGAACGTGCCAGAGACATCGGGGTTGATACG
>JAQYWO010000485.1 GCA_029379215.1 Rhizonema sp. PD37 | reverse complement strand
ACACTTATAATAATGTTTGTAGTTGCGCTTTAGAACTCTTAAAAGTTTGAGAGCGCTAGAGCGCAACTACAAACCTATATTTTATTTATAACTCATTTACCGAACACGATATTAAACCTTTGCATCAATAACTTCTCTATATTTTATTTCATAACGTTCTGCCATTTTTGTAACAGAGTAATTATTCCAAGTATCTATAACCATCTGTTCACGACAAATATTATTTCCTACAGATTCAATCTTATTTGCCATATCTTCTACGGAATCTGCAAATTCTCCATTTTTTCCAGATTTTATTAATTCTTGAGCTGCTCCTCTCTTAAAGGAGATTACAGGACATCCTAAAGCCATTGCTTCAATCATAACAAGACCAAAAGGCTCTTCCCATTGTATTGGGTTTAAAAAGCAGTATGCGTTTTTGAACAATTGGACTTTTTCATCATTACTTACAGGTCCTCTATACTCAACATAATCAGGATTTGCTTTTATTAATGGTAAAATTTCTTGATAAAAATATTCAGCATCTTCCGCAATATACGGATTTATTGTTCCTGCAAGAATAATTTTCATCTTTGCCTTAATTGCTACTTCTATTGCTGATTTTGTACCTTTATCTCTAGTAATTCTTCCTATCCAGACTAGGTTTTTTCTGCCCAAAACTTTTTCTTTAAGAAAGCAACTTTCTGGGAGACCATGAGGAATCACTCCTATAAAGTTTAAAGGTAATTTCGATGTTACTAATGCATCTTCTTTAGCTTTTTGACTAATGGCAATTATCGGAGTTTGTTCAGCAAAACTGAAATAGTATTTATCTCCTAAACTTATGTGATTTTCTCGTCTATCAAAAGGAAATCTACTATGAAGAGTACATATATAAGGAATTTGAAGCTGGGATACTAATTTAAACAACATCAGATCTGATGCAGATGAAAGATGGACATGTACAATATCATATTTTTCTTGATCCTTTGTTATTTCTTTAAAACTACTGATAAAGTGATATTCGGCTTCAGTGTGGTTACTCCAGGGGATTTTTTGGATGACAAGGGATTGTTCTATGTAGTATTTAAGTTCTCCACTTGTTAATGAGTCTCCCGATGCAAACAAAGTCACATTATGCCCTTGCTTGACTTGCTCTTCAGTCAGATGACTTATTACTGTTTCTGTTCCTCCGTAATCTTTTGGTGGTACTGAAAACCATGGTGCTGCTACTTGTGCTATTTTTAAAGTGACTTTATTTGTTTTCATGGCATTCAGTTAATATAAAGTACTTGCTTATGTAATATTACCACTATTTTATCAAACATTTATGCGGACTCTCTGTGATTCTAAATCCTAATTAATCTTCTAAAATCCATAAAAACTATGCTGGCAGCAAGCGATGAAACGGAGTTTATACAACTCCATAACAGAGTAGATATAATGAGTATTTTCCATTACTCAGGTTATAAAAAAAACGTGAGTCCAAAGCTTAAAATTTGAGCAATTACAGCAGAGATTAAATATTGAGGTCCCTGTGAAAAAAAATAAGCTAAATCTAGCACATAGAAGCTTAGGGATCATCAACGCTCCTATTTTATTTCCATATTTGAGAAAGTCAATCTTTGATTAAACCACATTGACTGTGACGAATTTGTAGTAAGCGATTTATCGCTCAATTAGAAGCACTGAAGTGCTTACTACGTACTTTCACAAGCTATCATAATATATGTGACGTACTATTAGTCATCGATTGAATACAAGTTGCAATTACTATAGTCTAGAGCCAGGAAACTACTTGAGATTCATCCAACCAGAAGTACAAAGGCTCAACGATGTATAAATGTGGGAAATATCCGCTCCACCGATCCTCCCAACCAAAATCCTAACGAAGAAGTTCCCAGCAAAATGACAAACGTCTGAAATCGACTGCATAACTGGAGTAAGTTTTGCGAAGCCAAAGTCAAAGCTAAAGTTGAAGTTCCGATCGCAGCCCAATTGAAAACTCCAGAACCTGCCACAGCCACAGCGAAAGCAACAGCGACTGCTACCGCGACTATCCCCGTGATTGCCACTATGAGCGCAAACCTACCAGATCCTGCTACAGCCTCAGCTACCACCACTGCTACTACCCCAGTCATCACTACTGCTCCAATTCCACCTACAGAGACAGAAGTTTTGAGTAGATATCCTGAAACTGAGTAACTTAATAAAACTCCGGCTAGATAAAGCCAAAAAGTAGTTTTTGTGGGTTGTTTAGGGGCAGGCAGCAATTGATTACCTACAACAGGTTGTGGAACTTTGCTCAACTCTGCTACAGTTATAGATGAATAAGAATGCACGTCCGGATTTGCAGTGGAATTGCCTAAGAATTCTAACCATTGCTGCATTGATTGCGGTCGATCTTTTGCCTCTAACTCCATACCTACCAGAATCGCTTGGTTCACTCTGTCGCTGATATTGGGATTAATTTGCTTTGGTGGTTGTAGTTCATTACCAGTAGCCCTTTGTGGCGCTGCGGGAGGTTGTTGATTTGTTAACACAAAATACAGTGTTGCAGCTAAGGCATAAACGTCAGTGTAAGCACCTCGTTTCGCCACGGTTTTATACTGCTCAATTGGTGCGAAGCAGTGCGACAAATATGTTGTGTGCGGTTGTGTGGAATCAGGGGTAAATTCTCGTGCAATCCCAAAATCAATTAGTACTGCCTCTGCCTTTCCCGCACGTAAGATAATATTTGCTGGTTTAACATCTCGATGCAACAAGCCGTTGTTATGAACAACTATGAGTGCCTCACCTATTTGGTTGATATAGAGTAAAGCTTCTGCTTCTGGCAAAACACCTCGATTCATCACTCTATCTGCTAGATGTTCACCCTGAATGTATTCCATCACCATGCACCAGAGTTGCCTTTCTTGGAAGACATCCTCAACTTGGACAATGTAAGGATGCCTGCATTTTGCTAACCGCAGTGCCTCTCTGACAAAGTCTTCTTGAAATTTACTAAAGTCTGATTGACGTTGTAACCGCTCATTCAGGGTTTTGATGACAACGCGATCGCCTTTGTCGTCCCTAGCTAGATAAGTAATTCCAAAACCCCCTTGAGCAATAATTCGGATAATGGTATACTTTCCATCTTGCAAACGCTCTGTAGCTGACCAAATTGTTGTAACTTGTCCGGAACCAAGCAATACCAACCATTCCTGTATAGAAAGAGGGCGATCTTGTGCTTCCACTTCCATGCCCTTGAGAATAGCTTGATTCAAGTCATTGCTTATACTGGACACAATTTCCTGGGGGGAAATTAATGCATCTTTATACACTTTGCGGTTAAATGAAGTCGTAGGCAATTTACCTGTAACGGCATAATACAGACTTGCAGCTAGAGAGTAGACATCGACTGTGGGCTCGCGATTTCCTCGCATCTCCTCATAAGGCGCAAAGCTGGGATTCGCAAAAAATTTAGAGCTAATTGTCGTCGGAACAGTTTCACCAGCAATACCAAAGTCAATGAGAACAGCTTTCCCGTCATGCTGCACCATGATGTTGCCTGGATGAACATCCCGATGCACTAACCCGGCTCTATGTACTACTGTTAAGGCATCGCCAATTTGACGTGCATACTTAACTGCTTCCACTTGGGGTAACTTTCCCCGTTGATGTACTACCTGATATAAACTCTCCCCTTGGACGAAATCCATTACCAGATAGTACGTGCCGTTTTCATGAAATAAATCCCTGATCCTGACAATATTGGGATGCTGGTTTTCAGAAAGCTTTTCTAATCGCCGCCCCTCTTCAATGAATCGCTGCACGTATTTAGGGTATTCTGGATCATGTCGCAAAGCCTCGTTGGGAGTTTTTATGACCATTGGCTGATTCAGCAGAGTGTGGCGTGCCTTATAAGTAATCCCGAATCCTCCTTGCCCTAAGAGTTCTTCGATGATGTACTTATCGCTCTGCAACTTGTGCCCAGCTACCCAAACCATCAATTTACATCTTTAAAATAATACGTTTTATTATTACACACTAAAATTTTTTGCGATCGCACTCCCCTTGTGAAACTAAATAAGCTGTGCAATCTCTAATCACATTCAATCTATAAATTAAAAGATAATCGTGCTATTTGTCACTTTTACTATAGATAATTGTAGCACAAACATCTGTAT
>JAQYWO010000484.1 GCA_029379215.1 Rhizonema sp. PD37 | reverse complement strand
AGAGCCTGTTGAGTATATTGAAGAATTTCCACTGCTAGGGATAGAGCCTGTTGAGAGTATTGAAGAATTTCCACTGCTGGAGACAGAGCCTGTTGAGTATATTGAGGAATTTCTACTACTGGAGACAGAGCCTGTTGAGTATATTGAGGAATTTCTACTGCTGGAGACAGAGCCTGTTGAGTATATTGAGGAATTTCCACTGTTGGAGACAGAGCCTGTTGAGTATATTGAGGAATTTCCACTGTTGGAGACAGAGCCTGTTGAGTATATTGAGGAATTTCCACTGTTGGAGACAGAGCCTGTTGAGAGTATTGAAGAATTTCCACTGTTGGAGACAGAGCCTGTTGGTGGTAACTGAGCCTTTGCTGGGGTGGCGGCTAAGGCAACTAAACAACTAGCAGCTAGGATAGAGATTAACTTTTTCACTTCTTAATTACGTTTTTAGTGAAAATTTACTTTATTCATTTCATATTCCTGTCCTTAAAAGGGATTCACCTCAGCAATGATGACGATAACTGATGAAGAGAACGTTAGTGCTAAATATACTCAAGTGTTTATTCATGTTAAAAAAGAGACTATGAAAAAAAAGCCGCCAGAACAATATTTATCCTCAAATCATCATTCATAATGATTAGGCTTAATTCATATTCTCTAAAGACTATTACGCAATTGACTATTTACGTGTTATGTAATTGCTACTTTAACTGCATTTGTGACTTCAGTTCGCATAGCTTACTTTTAGTTGAAAGCACAAGTCATCAAGCAATAACCATCTTCTTTAAATATTAATACTTAGACAGTACAGCGATCGCCTTCTGCTATCTCAAGACAAAATCTCATCTAATCGTAGTCATTTCTTAGTTAAAATCAGAATGCTGTGGTTAATTTACGTAAAACTCGCGGGATGAAAGTCTGTCGGGGGAAGCTTCCCCCGACGAGCTTTGACGCAGACTTTACCTGAAAATTGGTGTAGGAGTTTATAGATTGACTGGTAAGACAAACTCATGACGATTAATCTGCACTTAGGAGATCTCTTTCCCGATTTCCAATTACCGAACCATCGCAATGACATAGTGCAACTATCTCAATTCACTAAACCCAGTTTGCTGGACGAAAATTTGGGATTTTTGGATGGCTATCCGCTGATTTTGGTATTTTACCGAGGCTTTTTCTGTCCTCGGGATCAACAGCAAATGCGCCAATTCGTGCAGTTTCAGGATGAGTTAAAGGTGAACTATTGCCAGTTAGTCTGTGTGAGCGTAGAGTCACCGATTGTACAAGCCGCATTTCGCGCTGGTTTGGGGGCGCAATGGACTTTTTTATCAGATGAAAAGCGCGATATTATCAAGCAAATAAACATCCTTGACGAAACGGAAGGTGAATACGCTTATTGCTCACAACCTTATACATTTGTATTGCAACCTGATTTAAAAATTGTTAAGATATATGAAGGTTGCTTCTTTATTGGACGACCGACACTTGAGGAATTGCGACTTGATTTGCGGGCGATTATGGAAAGCTTATCCAATTACCGCTATGAGTCGTATAACACCCCAGAGGTACGTCAAGTACGCATTCCCCAGCAAGAATGGGCGCAAGGTATACCAACACTGGGTGCGAACGGACTTGCAGTTTTACAAGGTATAGTTAGCTTCTTTGACTCGCAAACTGGTAACGGCATCGTCACTACAGATGCGGGGGAGCAGGTATTTTTCAATTTTACGGCTATTCCAGGCGAAGGTTATCGCACTATTCAATCAGGTACATCTGTAAGGTTTGAGGCAGTTCAAGGTAAATCTAGTCTAACTGCGCGTAATATTCAACAGATATAAAGCGTTTAGCGATGAAAAGAAAGCGTAAAGCTCAATAAATTTCAACCATTTGATAGTCTGCAAAAATACACGGAACATCGTCCGGAATATGGAGTCTTGAGTTTGTAGTTAGGTGTGTTCGGTGAAACAAAGGAGCAGGCAACAACTGCATAAGCGGAGCGAACCACGCCTATATATAGTAAAGAGTTCAAATCCGACATAAAACAGTCCAAACTTAAAATTTGAAATCATGAGGTAAACAGTCATGACAAGCTTTAGTCAAATGCCGATACGAAATAACATACTCCAACCAGTCCGTCAGTGGTTAGACTCTATAAAAATTCATAATGCTAAATTAGCTCATTGGTTATGCAAAACTATCCCCGCACAATGCCCTTTTGAACGAGATATTAAACTTTTTGGTTGCCTGCTATTTCACATTCCACCAATGTGCAAGTTGAATCCTCTTTACGAGGAAATTGTTAGTCTGCGTTTTAAAGCCTTGTGTTATCTTGCAGATGAATGCGGTGAAGACGTAACAGTCTATTGTTAACAGTCATTAGATTTAATTTTTCGGAAATGAAGAATGGAGCGGCAAGCCTATGGCTACCGCAAAGAAGGCAGAAGAAGTAATAGTAGAGAATCTCAGAACTGATAATATGTAGCAATTTGCGATCCCATCACTCGATGAGATTTTATCCTGGAGTAGCTATAGGTAACTGTACACTCATCGTGGTACCTTCTACGGAATTTGATTGAATTAACAAATCTCCACCGTGAGTTTCTAAAATACGTTTTACAATAGCGAGTCCCAGCCCAGTTCCAGATGATTTGGTAGAGAAAAATGGCTGGGTGAGATTAGGTAATATTTCTGGAGGAATTGGTTTACCACCATTGTGAATATGAATGCAGACTTTATTGAGAGTGACGTGACGAGACAGTTGTAACTTCACAGTATCTCCTTCTGCAATTGCTTCACAGGCATTCCGCACAATATTAATCAAAACTTGTTTTAATTTATCCTGATCACCCCAGATCTCAACTGTAGGAATTTCTGGAGAAAATTCTATCTGCCTTTCTAAAGCTTCTGGCATATTTTGTAGTAAGGGTAGGATTTCAGTAATCAACTTCTTGACATCAACTTTACCTAGCTGTAAAGTTTGAGGTTTAGCATAAAGTAATATTTCTTTTAACAATTTCTCTAAACGTAGAGCCTCATCCATTGCCAAAGAGACTCTCTCTTTGGCGGATACAGATAAATCAAGTTTTTGAACAAAGTTTAACCCCATTTTCATGGTTGTAAATGGGTTGCGAATTTCGTGGATAATACTAGCAGCAAATTCACCAATCGCTGCCAAACGTTCTTGTTCAACAAGTTGAGATTGTGCTATCCGTAATTCTTCTGTTCTACGTGCTACCTCTGCTTCCAATGTTTGATTAAATTGCAGTTGTTGTTGGTAAAGAAAATAATTGTCAATCGCTGTTGCGGCACGTTCAGCAAACAACTCAGCAATACCAACTTCTTCCTGAGTAAAGGAGCGTGATTGTTTATGAAAAGAACAAATCGTTCCAATGACTTCACCCTCAAGAGTTCGTAGAGGAACTCCTAAATAAGCTTGATATCCTTCTGGTATTTTGCCAGACTCACTACAGGTTTTAGAATTCTGTACGACTAGGCTTTGCTTAGTCTCCATCACCATACCAGTTAAACTACCATGCAATAAATAAACTTGCTCGTTGCCATCGCCCAAGTCTATACTACTAGCTAATACTTTTTCAAAACCATCTTGGCATAAGGTCACAACTGACCAATCTAAGCTAAGCAATTCACACACACCCAAAGTAATTTCTCGTAGATAACCTTTTAGTTCGCCCTTACGGTGACTAAGAGAAGATAAAACTTCTAGCGTGCGTCTTTCTCGCTGCCAATCAAGAGATTTAAAGGACATACAATACTCCTCGGTAGAAAAAAATCATTGATTTTATACCAATACCTCTTCATGACAGAGGTCATTAAATTAACTAGTACAAAGCTGCAATAATTTTCATCAGTATTTCGCTTTATGTGTGTATAATACAATAAATATAACAATAATAAAGAAGTGTAAATAAACGTTACTGATACTCTGTTATAGTTAAGTATTTAGCTATCAGCGGTTATGGCTCCTCTTTGGAGAGAGCCTCAGAAGTCTCTCGTTTTAGAGAACTAAGACTCCTTCTGCCAAAGGAATTCGTGCTGATAGCGTCTCTACTGAATGGTTATAAAAGTGATATGTTTAATTAGTTTCTGTTAAGTATTAAAACTTAGCTAAAAAAAGTGAAAATCTATAAAATAGATTTCATAGCTGATATAGAAG
>JAQYWO010000483.1 GCA_029379215.1 Rhizonema sp. PD37 | reverse complement strand
AGAATCATCTATGCGATTTCTTTCTCGGTCATTTTGGAAACACTTTACTAGCTGCAGTGTAGTTGCTTGCTTATGCACTGATTCCGCAATCACGCAGAATTGGTGCATCCAATGTTATAGTGCTACTATCAGAATTTACTATCACTGAGTATGATTATTTTCGTTCAAAATTCAATTATTTTGCTATACTACTGATTGAGATTGGGGTTGAGAAAAACCCGGACACAAGAAGGTCAAAGGAGCATTCTGAGTTAAAGCACCGGACCTCGGTAACCGCCTGGAAGTTTTTGGACACTTGGTTTCCCGTTTTTGGCTATCCCGAAAACGGTAGCGATCGCACAATATTTCTATTTGAAGTATTGTGTAGTTTATTAAGATCGGAGTCAAGCAAACTTTTCTATAGTTGTGTTAAGAAAATGGCGCGTACTGGTTACACCTTACCAGTTTTTGCGGTGGCTGCGGCAAAAGCCGCTTTACTTCATCTGCAAAACTTCCTAGTTCCATCATCAGTGACGGTAGACTTACTGCCCGAAAGTGTAGAGATTCCTATCGAGCAAGTCGCAGATGTAGACTCTGCAACTGCTTTAGCAATGACTAAGAGCGATCCTGGAGATAATTTAGACCTGACGCGGGATACCCCTGTTTGGGCATGGGTAAAACTATCACAACACCAAACAAGAGCGTTAATCTTAGAAGCTGGTGTTGGAGTAGGAAAAACCGCGACAGGAGAAGCGGCTATTTATAACTATGCCCACCGACTCTTTGAGGCAAATCTACTACCCTTGATCCCTACCGATAAAACTGCCACAGTGCGGATTATCCTTCCTCATGGTCGTCAGCTAGCCCAACGCACTTCAAATGAAGCGTTTGGAATTTTAGAGGGTTTGGGATTGCTAGGAACGAGTGGCATCTCCCAACCGATGAGTGCCGCTGATCACTTAGAAGATTTTCGGATCATTTTGCATGACAAGGCGCAACACCATTCTCACTTAGTATTTTGTATCGGAAGCAATGGGCAGCAAGTGGCAGAAAGTTTATCTATACCCAAAGAAGTTATTGTCACAACAGGAAACTGGCTAGGTGCATTGCTAGTAGAAGCAGGATTGTGTAAGGTTCGCTCAGTGCTGTTGCTGGGATACCAGGGAAAACTGATTAAGTTAGCCGGAGGAATTTTTAACACATCTAGTCATCTAGCCGACGCCAAATTAGAAATTATTGCCGGTGCTGTTGCCCTATCAGGCGGTGATATACAAGCCGTTCATGCCGTTTTGCAAGCTCAGACGGCTGATGCAGCACACAAAACATTGATAGACTTGAAGTTGGCAGATGCGGTGTTTAGTAATTTGGCCCAGAAGATTAGCCAGAAAGCAGAGAATTATGTGAAAAAATATGCTGATGTCTCTCTCAATATTGGGGTTATTCTTTTTGATCGCAAAGGTAAAATCATCACTCAGGATGCCAAAGCTACAGAACTGATACAGCTATTCTCTGTTATTTAAACCACAATGAATGTATTCTTTGCGACAGACAGATTCCATCAAAAGGCAGCTATGTATCCCCATAAATAAATTGAATCGGATACTCAAATCTTTGATAGCTGGTAAAGGTAAAGTTGCCACAACTTCTCCCCAATACAAAACTGCGACTAATGGTGCATTTCATTAGTTCTGACGGGTTAGAATGGTTCGTAGTAAGCACTTTAGTGCTTGAATTGAGCAATTTATTGCTCACTACGAACCCCCAAAGTAGACACTCAGACACAAAATGTATAATATTATACTAATATGTTTAATGTCGCAGTTTGGCAATCACTAAAATTAATATAAACTATTGCTATTTGTTTGTTGGTTCAATCCTAGAAGGGATTTCAGCCCGTCGTAAAACATCGCCAAGATGACTAGTGATGCCAACATCTCCAACTAATATAATCCCTTCTTCTTTGCTTTTAATAGTAGATATTAAATTCCGAAGCTCTTCGAGTCCTCGCTCCACTTCAAATCTATGGTAAAATTGCGTATTACCTGGGTAAATTGTATTACCTGAGCTTTTTGTTTTACCACAGTGTAATTGGACAAGCCAAATCTGCTTTGAATCAGCAACCCACTCCATTCTAACTGGACCTAATTTTGCAAATACTTGATTGTAAAGTGCTTTTACTGAAACTATGATTTCGTCAGGAAGTACACAGCGCTTTTTTTGACCTGTCATAAATTGTTCACCAAAACCTGGAGTACCCTCAATGATAATTTCCTCATTATCCGTTTTCTCAGTAACCACCAAACCACCTGAGTAAGTTGCATCAATACCCGCCTGAGCAATGATAGAAGCAATTGTATTTCCTTGAGGATCTTCAGCAGCCATCAGCTCGAAGGGATCGCACCAACCACGTTGTGTAGTGAATTTTCCTGGTACTTGAACACTTGGACAAGTGCGAAACCATACTTCTGCATTTCCAGTTGTTTTACCAAAACGGAAAGGGGCTACACGTCTGCTCAAAACAATAGTTTCAGGAACAGGAAGTTCAAGGAGATGAGCTACTAATAACCCAAAAACTTTATCCCCAATAAAGCGACTGAAACGATTGGGCCAATAAATTTCAGATGTAGAATGATTAATTCCAACATTTTCCAGTTCCCATATAATTGTATGGTCTTGGAGAAATCCACGACGCAAAGGGTGAATACTAAACTCGACACGAATATCCGATGCATAGTTCAATTTAGGTTTAAAACCATAAACTGCCTCAAGTAAATTTAGTCCAAGTTGTCTTGGTAAAGCAGCAGTACCAGGCTTCTCTACACAGCGTGGAGTATCATCAGGAGCAAATTCAATAACATCGCCTATCAAAACACCTGAAACACCGCCATCGCAGATATCAATAGTTTCGTTCACAATCGTGTATAGTCCTTGAGAAGCTAGACGCTTAACAGCACTCTGAATTTCATCAATATTTTTAAGTCCATAGATAAAATCTCGATTTTTAGGATTGTTTGGATCGAAAGAACGTATATTAACTGAAGATTCATATGACTGGCTTATAATCGCCTCTATAGCATCATTTAATGATGCAAAACTATTATTAGCTTCGTAACCATGAACTCTTGCATAGCGCTGTTGTAAGTTTGGAGCAAAACTGACAAACTGTGCTATATTTGCTTTTCCGGCAAGTTGATCTAAAATAGTGTCTTTATAGTGCAATTTATTAACTCCTTAATAAATATAAATTTATATTCTATTTTAGCTATTTGACTTAAGATTTTGTCGAATAGGGTTAAGTCATAACTCTTTCAAACGCTCTAACATCATCTCAATAAAAGTAGTTAATTGCTTTTGTCTTTGCATCATAAGAATAGCTTCTGTAATTAAACTGATACCTATTTCTAATGTCAGAGGATGTTTAGTTTCATCAAACACAGAAATTCCTTTTCTTTGGGAAATCCAAAATTCATAGACACATCCATTACTGTATTGCCAATCATTGATGAAGAATACTGTATTGACATAGCTTTCGATTACTTTTCCCCAAAAAGAACGCCAATCTTGCTGTGTCCAATTAGGTAAAGCAGAGAGTGCAGATGGATCGATAACAATAGAGTCTTTTTGTTTACGTAGCTTCTGGATAAATTGCAGCGAGTGTAAACGATTGGGTTCAATGACCTTATTAAAGTGCGACTCCTGATAATGTTTATTCAAGCCATCAATATCCACAAAGCATTTCCCAATAGAATTTAACCAATCTAAATACCGTTTTCCAGAGGTAATGGGTGCACTGCAATAAAATACATTACTACCATACAAAACGCTTTTATAAACTTCTAGCATCATATCTATGGCAGCTTGATTTTCGCTTCCTGAAGTCAGATCATCATTACCACTAGGATAAGATTCAGTTGTCATGGCTGTCATATACAAGTTAGTAAGTTAGGATGTTATCTATACTACTTGCATTTATAAAAACTAAAATACTATTTTAGCTTTTTAAATAGTATTTTAATCATAACAATTTATTAACTTTTTATCCTCAAGAGGAAACTATCGTATTTGAGTAGCAATAGCTACTATTTTTTCAAATACTCATAATTGACGCTCCGGTCAAAATATTGACAAAGTGTGAGTATATTATTTTACTAGTTTTATAGATTTCAGTAAAGACATGAATAGTGTATAAAGTAAAACATTTAAAT
>JAQYWO010000005.1 GCA_029379215.1 Rhizonema sp. PD37 | reverse complement strand
AAGAATTAAAAACAAGGGTAATGCTGCTATTGCAAATTAAATGTGGAACAGCTTATCACCTTCCTTACGAGGAAATCCCAACCAAAGAATAATAATAATTTTTTGTTCCTTAAATGCTCTAAAAAATAGTCGATAACGAGCAGGTAGTCCCATTTTCTTGAGACGACCGTACTTGTGTAAAGGTTTTTGCAAAATAAAGTGCGAGGCAAAAGGGTCTTGAGGAATTTTTTCTTTTATTCCAATATCCAAAGCTTTTAATAACTTTACGTCTGGATGTTTAATAAAATCTTCTTTATTTAACTTAGTTTTTAAAACACGAACACGATTAAATAATTTTCCCCACTGCTCGTTAAACAATGGGTAGAAAAAAATTGTCCATCCATCATAGGTGAATGGACTCATGAGTCTACAATGACATCAGCAAGTAGTTCATCCATCTCATTACTCATTTCCTGAGTATAAGGAACAAGCTTAGAAGGATTTTTAATTGCATCTTTCATAAGGAAGTCAAGAAACAGACTCATCATAAGAGCTTCATCTTCATCTACACCCTCAACGCCATCAGTTTCTAATCGAACTAAGAAGGTGTTTTCTGACAATACTTCTATATAACCTGAAGCGTTAGCTATTTGAGGATGCTCTTTGGAAAAGGCTCGCGGTAAACGAAAACCATCTTGGGTACCTATCTTGGCATGAGCTATGGGATAAATTTTGGCTGCCATTTTTAGGGTTAATTAATTTATTCTACTCGAAGTATATTATAACTTTTGTTATAATATTAGTCAATTTTAAACTGAGTGGATGTCAAACTTTGATGCTGAGGAAGCAGGTTACAACCTACAAACTTATAACAAATCTAAAAAATGCTCAAGCTCTATGTGAGCTTGTTTTAAAATCCGGTATATGGTGTATCCGCCTTCTTCACTCGGTTCCAATACAACTTTTATGTTCATGATTTTTCTTTCTAACTCGCTTTTCTCTTTTATGGGGACTATCGTAAGTATTCAGCAATCTTGACGGTTCCTCTGTCAGCTATGAAAGAAATTTTATAGACATTAGACAGCAGGGAGTATTCTAGAAAGAGGGTTTGACGCTTTTTCCCAAAAAACAGCTTTCATACAATTTAAATATAGAATAGCTTTACCATTACCACTGATAAACGTTTTTGCTGCAAAAAAAGACAGGTATTATGCCTGCCCTAAAAGTCATAATTAAGTTGTCGAATTTAGAAATTCATTTCGGCAGCTTGAACTTTTTCAACCTGCTTCTTCTTAAGAACAAGCATGACTTGAGCCATCATTGTTAGCGCAACGAATGCGATCATCCATTGAACTCTGCCAGCATCTTGCAGCACGATCGCAGCGTCATGTTGACCGAATCCGCCAACGTTTGGATTATTCGTCAAAGCATCTCCAGCTTTAACTGCTTGTCCTTCAGAAATAATGAGTTCTGGTCCTTGGGGAATCCGATCTGATACGACTTCACCTGCTTCGTTCTGAATACTAACTACGTTTTTGACGTTGCCGTCTTCATCTTCCTCTTTAGCTATTTTGCTAATAGTGCCAGTGGCGGAAGCAGTGTAAATGGTATTATTGCTCTTTTCACCAGTAGGATAAACTTGTCCGCGTCCCCGGTTAGCACCTAGGTAAACCCCATATTTGCCGAATTTGATATTCTTATCAATTGCAGGGTTGGGAGAAAGAACGGGGAAGACTATTTCCTGATACTGTTCACCAGGTAACGGTCCCACGAGGACGACATTTTCTTTATCTTCACTGTAGGGTTGGAACAAAACGTCACCGACTTCTTCTTTCATCTCCTCAGGAATGCGATCCTCAGGAGCAATTTTGAAGCCTTCCGGTAGCATTAGTACAGCACCGACGTTTAAACCGACTTTAGAACCATCAGCACCTACCTGTTGCACGTTGGTGTCGTAGGGAATTTTCACCACGGCTTTAAATACCGTATCAGGTAGTACGGCTTGAGGAATTTCTACATCACTAGGCTTTGCTGCTAGGTGACAGTTAGCACAGACAATCCGTCCAGTTGGTTCGCGAGGAGTTTCTGGGTAGGTTTGCTGCGCCCAAAATGGATATGCCGCCGCTGATTGGGGAAGAACTAAATCGCCGGTGAAGAAAAATGTCACAGTAGCGATCGCCATGAGCAATAAGTTCACAATTGCTCTAGGACTACGAGTTTTACTCGCCGTTGTACAAGCTTTTCTCATCTCTTAAGGACAACAATTCTCAGATATTTTAGTCATTAGTCATTAGTCATTAGTCACTAGTCAAGTTTCACTATGTACCTTTGACTCAGCATTCAGCACTCAACAACGCCAGATACCTGCGACGGGAAACCCGTATAGCACTGGCTCCTCAACACTGATTAACCCCACCAAGGTGACTCGCCGGTGCGGAAGTCTGTTTCAGTCCAAGGGGTGAGAACAATTTTGTCTTCATCTGCTTTAGTATGAGCCAGAGCCAAAGATAGTGGTGCCGGACCTCGGACAACCTTACCAGTAGCGTCGTACTGGGAACCATGACAGGGGCACTTAAACTTTTGCTCGGCTATATTCCAGGGAACAACACAACCTAAGTGAGTGCAGACAGCGTTAATGCCATAATCGCTGATCGCCTCTTTGCTTTCTACCACAATATAAGTTGGATCGCCCTTTAATCCCTGTACCAGAGAGCGATCGCCTACATTATGGGTTTCTAAAAACTTATTAACGCTGACATCGTTACCCAGTTCGTCTTTCGCCATCGTACCACCACCCGAGCCGCCACTAGCAGGTGGAATAAAATACTTGACAACGGGATACAATACTCCTAGGGCTACCCCAGATACAGTTCCAAAAGTGAGAAGATTCATGAACTGACGTCGCCCCATATCGGGCACGTCCACTGATTCAGAAAATTGAGCCATAATCCAAGCATTCTCTGTATATTTTGTTAACAATTTCGACCAAAGTTCTCATCCAATGATGAATTTATTGGCTAATGAAACTTTAGTCTGTTGATGCTATGACCCACAGTGATGCTCTAATATCTTCAAAGATATTTGTCGCATCTTTTCTGTTAGCATTATATTTCTTTATATTCCTATCATACTTGAGTAATGGAACTTAACATCATAACTAAATGTAAAAATATTTGAGAAAAGCCATGACAGGACAGGAATTACACCAACTGTTGCTTGATAAGTGGGGACGCTCATATGATGTCCTGTTACGACGGACACAGGGTAAAATATTTTTACAAATTATGTGGAAATATTTAGAGCAAGCTTCTTTCCCTTTGAGTGAGGCGGAGTATGAACAGCATCTTGATAGCATTGCCTGTTATATTGATGCTATGGGTGGGACCGCACAAGTGCAGATATTTATTCAAGAAACAAGAGAGCGTCCCCGACTTGGTAAAGCTGTCAGTATTCCACTAAATTTGGGTGAACGTGCTGCAGAATGGTTTGTAGAGTGAAGCACACCGTTTTAGGGAATTCAAAATTAATAAAAGTACAAAATAGTTCTTAACTTTACCAATTTAATTTCCTATTAAATTGCAGCGACGTTTATTTACCAATCAGTTTGACTACACCAATCCCACCAAAGTAAAGCCCAAGAACCGCACCTGCTAAAAGACTTTGGGTGAATGGATCTGTAGAAGGTGTAAGCACAGCTCCCAAAACCACTGCGGCTAAAATCACATAGCGCCAACTCTTAAGCATTTGTTGAGCAGAGACAATTCCCAGTACACCGAGCAGTAGTTGGATAATGGGAATTTGAAATGCTAAGCCAGTGCTAAACAGCAGCAACAATACAAATTCAAAATATTTATCAATAGACCACAATTGCTCTACCACACCAGCACCGTAATTGATGAAGAATCTTAAAGCAGCTGGTATCAACAATAAGTAAGCAAAAACTATCCCCGTCGCAAATAAAACACTCGACCCCAGGACCACCGGTCCAATCAAGCGGCGTTCGCGGCGTGTCAGCCCTGGGAGAACAAACTGGATAATTTGGTAAAGCACAAAGGGACTGGCAATCACCAAGCCACTGTAGCCTGCAACTTTGATGGAGACAAAGAAATATTCCCCAGGAGCAAGTTGGAGAAATTTGACTCCACGCGCGGGTACTTCTAACAATTGGACAATCGGCTTGACAGCAATGAAGCAGCCGATGACGCCTACTAATACAGCAATCAATCCATAAAAAATTCGCTGTCGCAACTCCTCTAAGTGGTCGAAAATGGACATTTCGACTTCATCTGGTAACTCATCAAGAGGATCGAACTCTGGATTGTCGTATTCTTCGCGATCGCTCCTGAGAGAATTTGTTGTATCTACGTCTTGAGAAGGCGTCATGAGTCAGCTAGTTGGCGTCACCTGTTAACTATAGCGCAATCGGGAGTTTTTAGTCACATCAGGCTGAATACCCGATTTCATTTATATTCCGTTGCTTTTCTGACTATCTGAACTCACAAACCCGCATCAAAAATCTGTTGCGCGGTCAGATTTAATTCGGGAAAAGTTAGGGACACGATGCGGTCATCGCCTCTAAATTGGGTAACTTGGTATTCACCATCGATTAATTTATAAACAGATATAGTAGGCTGTTTGGGATTGCCAATAAATTTTCTACCACCCAAAGCCAAATAATCTACAATCCAATATTCTGTAATTCCCAAATATTCATAATCATCCAGCTTTAAAGCATAATCATCACTCCAATTTGTACTGACCCTTACGGGTTCATCAGTTGCTTCAACGCGGGGAACCCGCGCAACGCACTGACTCACAACTTCAATAATTAAGGGAATAGAACTACCATTCGTAATTATCGATTCTTTTTTCCAACGATTTTCTTTATTAGCAATTTCTTTTTTGTCGAGAACAATTACATCAGGTTCGTAGCTAGCATTCTCAACATTTACAACACATTCTTTAGGGATTGAATAAGGTAATTTTAGGCGTAAAATATCTATAAATAATATGCCTGCAATAAACCCAGCCACATCAGAATGTGTTCCCGTCGGTTTAGGCATTTCAAAAATTATCCCATTATGTAGTTCGTAGCGCTTACCTGAATTTTCTGGATACCATTCGATAAATTCATCAAAGGTATATAGCTTAGATTCGGTTTTTGTTTGAGTCATAAACGTATTTATGCATCTTTATATTTCGTTCAATATTTCTTTATATCCGAAGAAGAGCGCTCATCTATTACGCCATTTCTGTCTTACTCAGATTTCGTTTTACCATCCAGTTGGATCTGCATGATTCAATCTTACTAGTCTCACATCCTGGATATATTGGATGTTTCAACATTGCTGCTTACACGATACTTGTATAAGTTTTTTCAATAGGGGTGTATCTCTCAGGGCTAATTTTAACCTCCACCACATAGCATATGCGTATCAGTAGCCTCTTTGTCCAAACGTGTGCTCGTCTGGAAACTTGAGTAATAGGGATATAAAGAGCTAAATCTATGAGCGAATCCCCGACTCGCTGTCGGGGATTGTCAATTTAGAAATCAAATAGGAATGCTCTAGCTAAAAGCTATTAGCTAAATCCTTGGCTTACTGCGTTGGTAGTTGTGGGTGTTCCACTGAATATTTTCCAACTAACTGGGAAATTTCAGGGTTGTAAAGCCGGAGATAATTCCAGTAATTGCCAAATACTTGACGGACGTAATTTTTGGTTTCATCGAAAGGAATTGCTTCGACAAATTCATCTGGATCATCTTTAGGCAGAATCGAAAGCCACTTGCTAACGTTACCTGGCCCTGCATTGTAACTGGCGATCGCTAGCAGTGAGCTATTCCCATATTGCTGATGAGTCTGAGCCAAATACGCAGTCCCAAACATAATATTGTCGTTGGGGTTTTCTAGGTTAATGTTTTTACTGTCCAACTTAAATTGTGGAGCAATCCATTTAGCTGTACTTGGCAGTACCTGCATTAATCCGACTGCACCAGCACCAGATTTGACATTTGGCTCGAACCGTGACTCTTGACGGATGACAGCAGTTACGAGCAGAGGATTTATCTGACGTTCTGTAGACCAGTGTTCTATTTCCTTAAGATAGGGAAATGGATAACGGGCTTGCCAGTAGAAGAGCTGTTTTTTCAGTGCCTCATAATCAGCTTTTTCTTGCGGTGTCTCTTTATCTTCCAACTTAGAAATTTTCTCAATTCCGATTAAGTTTTCTCCCTTTGCCAGCCGCACTAAACCCTCAGTGAATTGTTCTGCTACAGTTGGCTGCATCTTGTTCGGAAATTCGGTTTCCCATTGCAACCAGGCATCGCGATCTTGACCTAGCAAATACAATTCTTTGAATGTCTCAGAACCTGCTGTTGGCACTGGACGCAGAAGTGGAACAACTTCCGGATTCATCTGGCGCAGAGTGTTAAAGTTGCTGACATTCAGTCCCAAGATGAGTGCCGATCGCCACGCGTAGTAAGAGTAGGGAAACTGGCTGATTACATTTTCATATACGGCTTGAGCTTCCGCCTTTTTCCCTAATTTCGTTGTCCATTTCCCTACCCAAAAGCCTGCTCTCGGAGCCAAAATACTATCTGGGTTGTTGGTAGTAATTGGTTGTGCCCATTGCAATGCTGCTTTGTAATCTTTAGCTTTGGCTTTACCTAGTGCCACTTTCCAACGGTATTCTGCTGCCGCCTCAGAACTACCGTACTTACTGATTAGTAGTTGTAATGCGTCGTTAGCTGACTTTGTGTCGTTTTGAGATTCGAGAATTTTGGTTTTTGTTAGCAGTGCTTCACCTGCTCTATCAGGGAATTTACTGATTTCTTGGTCAAGATACGGTAGAGCATCTTTACGTGTTTTTACCATCTCTGCCAGATGCTGTAGAGCAGCGCCACTTTGTTTGGCATCTGGAAAAGCACTCACCAGTTGTTTAAAGGTAGCGATCGCACTTTCGCTCTTGCCACTTTTCTGCAATCCTCGTGCTATACGGTAGAGGTTGCGGGGTGTCTTGGATGCTTTGGCATAAGCTGTTGACGCTTTGGTAAATTCACCATTTTCCCAGTAGCTTGTGCCGATAATTTCCCATTCTTCGGGTTTTAAAGTTGGGTTTTTCGCCAATTGATCAAGCACGGGAACAATTCCTGGTTGATCATAGGCGTATTTTGCCAAAATTAACTGCAATTGTGGCTGATTGGGATTTTCTTGTAAACGCTTGCGGATAATTTCCCAAGTGAGTGGATGAGAAGGAAATTGGGCAATTTCTTTGTTTTGATACTCTGGGAGGGCAATCAGATAGAGAGCTTTAGCAGCAGCTGGTTCTTTAGGATAAACTTTGACTACCTTTTGCCTGAGATCCGAGGCTTTGCCCTCCTCTCCCAACAGTTCATGTGCTTGTGCCTGTTTCAGCAAAACATATGGCGCTAAAAGAGAATACTCCTTGTCTAAATCTTCAAGCAGATTGAGTGCTTCTTTAGCTTGCTTGCGTTCAATCAAGTCACTTGCCAGCAAATAACGGGCACGATTTTGGTCTAGTGATGACGACCCTTTTGCTATTGCCTCTAGTTTTGCTGACCGTTCTTGCGGAGATTGTAGCACCAATGGCAGCACAACTGATTTGGCTTTGTTTGCCTCAGAAATCTGCTCAGGTTGATGCTTTCCTTTGAACCATAGCCCTATAGACTTTCCAATTTGAGGTGCTGAAATCATTGCCCCTGCCAAAAAGGCAAACAGCCCAGCACCTACTATTAGAGAAATATGCTTTTTCTGTAGCTTCTTCAGCATGGGTATCCGCTGAAAATTTCAGATAGAATTTCTTGCCACTCTAGCATCATTGGCGGACATGATAACCAATTTTATCTATTGAATTTTTTATTTCCAGCGCAAATCCAGTCCAGCAACCGAAAATTGCTCAAAGCTTCCTTTGAAACCTTCTACCGCAAACTTCGTAACCGCCGACGCTTGCGACACCGCCAATAGAAGTTAAATTAAGAATATGACCGCTTCTTTGCTTGCGCATCACGGGTAAAATCTCGCGTATGAGTTCCAAAACACCAAAGAAATTAACTTCAATATTAATTGATGAAAAATTGACTTTTGTATTCCCTTTAAAAAAGTAACTATGGCAAGTGGTGATTTATTTGATTTTGAGGACAACTCTCTATCTATGCCAAAGGTGAATTTGCTCACCATGTTTAGGCTAGGTTTATTCCAAATGGGCTTGGGTATAATGTCGGTGCTGACGCTAGGAGTCCTCAATCGCGTGATGATTGACCCAAAACTTCTTGGTGTTCCAGCTACGATTGCCGCAGGCACAACGGCAATGGCTCTATTTGTTTCCCCTGGTCGCGTCTGGTTTGGGCAGATGTCCGATTCTAAAAAGCTTTGGGGTTATCATCGTACTGGCTATATCTGGGCTGGTTTGTCTGTGTTAGCACTCTTTGTGTTTCTAGCTGTGCAGGTTGTGTGGCAGTTAGGCGGGAGCTTAAGTAATGGGTGGACACTACAAAGCACCGCTTGGGCTGCACTCTTGGCACTCGTTTTTGCCCTATATGGTCTTTGTATTGACGCGAGTTCCACAACTTATGCTGCTCTATTAGTCGATGTTTCTGATGAGGACAACCGTTCTAAACTGGTAGGGGTTGTTTGGTCACTGCTAATGGTAGGAATCGTCGTTGGGGCGGTTATTAGTAAGAAGCTGCTAGAAGGACTCACTCGAGAAACTTTACAAGGGTCAGTCAATCGTTTATTTATCATTTTACCGATCACCGTCGTTTGTCTTGGCTTTATTGCGACGATTGGAATAGAAAAAAAATACTCCCGCTTTGCCTCGCGTTCCATATTAGCAGACCGAGAAAATCGCATCACCTTGAGTAAGGCGCTGAAAGTTTTGACAGCTAGCCGTCAAACGGCACTATTTTTCAGCTTTTTGTTAGTTATGACAATTAGCTTGTTCTTACAACAACCGATTTTAGAGCCTTTTGGCGGCGAAGTCTTTCATATGACTGTGGCTCAAGGTGCTTTGCTGAATGCTTGCTGGGGAATTGGTGTTTTAGTGGGAATGAGCGTCACGGGTTTTTTGATTGTCCCTCGGTTGGGCAAACAAAAGACGGCTCGATTAGGATGTTGGGCAGTTGCAGTTAGCTTTGGCTTGGTGATTGCGACTGGTTTCACTGGTAATTCAGTTCTGCTGAAAAGTGCCGTTTTGGTGCTGGGTTTAGCTGGTGGAGTCTTAACAAATGGGGCAGTCAGTTTAATGCTGGATCTGACATCGGCAGAAGCAGCCGGGACGTTTCTGGGAGCTTGGGGATTAGCACAAGCGTTGGCTCAAGGGTTGGCTACAGTCGGAGGAGGGGGACTGTTAGATCTAGGTCGAAGGTTGCTCAACACGCCAGTACTAGCTTACAGTTTAGTATTTGCCACATCAGCACTAGGTATGATTTTTGCGGTTAGTTTACTTAACTCGGTGAATACCACAGAATTTCAATCAAGTATTAGACGAGCGATCGCCTCTAGAGAGCGATAATATCTGTTAGTAGGGGCGGGTTTGAGCGGATATCTTAGGGCTGACAAATTATCAAGGGTGAAACCCGCCCGTACAGTTAATAAGAACGATCTACTAACCACTATCCATTACCTATCGATACAAATGACTGAATTTTGGACGACGATTCTGGAATTTTCTCAAACCACTACCGCCAGAGTGGGAAAGCAACTGATGCAGGAGTTTGGGCAGGTGCAGGCTTTGCAAAAAGCTGATGGTAGTTTGGTAACGCAAGCAGATCAATGGGCGGATCAAGAAATTAGTGATGCGATCGCATCGACTTTTTCTGGTTACGGTATCCTGAGCGAAGAGAGCGATCGCATTTTTCCAGGGACGGAGTGGTGCTGGGTGATTGACCCGTTAGACGGCACTACTAACTTTACACGCGGCATTCCTATTTGGTCAATTTCTTTAGGATTACTGTATAAAGGCACACCAGTGTTTGGATATGTTTATGTACCACCAATGGACCAAAGTTTTCACGGCTTCTGGGAAGGTTCATCTGGGTTAACAGTACCAACTGGGGCATTTCGCGATCGCCACCCGATCCATACAAGTAATGATGCGATTAGTAGCAATCATTTTTTTAATCTCTGCTCTCGTAGCACCGCGATCATCCAAAAAGACTTCCCCTGCAAACTTCGGATGCTGGGTGTTGCTAGCTACAATTTCCTTACGGTTGCATCTGGAGCAGTTTTGGCTGGTATCGAAGCGACACCAAAAGTTTGGGACTTTGCAGCTGCGTGGGTTATTCTTCAGGCAGCTGGCGGTTCTTGGATATCATTGAAGTCAGAACCATTTCCCTTATTACCAGGGGAAGATTATAGCGATCGCTCCTTCCCGACTCTAGTTGTCAGCGATCCGGAATTGATTCCAGCCTTTGAACCGTTTGTGGAAAGGTTGAAAATTTGAATCGGCACACTATGAAGGATTGATTTCAATTATCTCTAAAGTGATAGATACGTCTGCATATAATGTAGTCGTAAATACGCATTTACAGTAAAGATAGAGTATCAAGCGGGTCATCAAGCTCTACAAGGGCTACTTTCACACAAGCACGAACATCCTTCCAATCACGTTCTGAGAGATGCCCAATAAGTACTAAATTAGCCGAGGGTGCAGAGTAACAATGAAACTGCGGAAAACGGACGCAACTCGTAAACCTGCTGTAGCCCAATCTTGGAGTACGTAGTCAGTAGTACCTAGAGAAGTTGTTTGGGTAGTAATTAGTCCAACTATCACATCAGGACGAATTGCGTGATAAGTGGTTGATGACAGAACTACAGCAGGGCGACGTTTAACGCCACTGACACCGGGAAAATCTACTGTAACCACATCACCTGGATTGAATGTCACTCAGCTATCTCCTCGTCCTCAGGGAAAACCACAGCTGCGTATTGCAAGGAAAAGTTCGTTATGTCATGTTGATCTTGCTCACTCCAGGTATAACTTTGGTCAATAACAGATACATTTTGCTGAACCAGATCGTTGAGGATAAGAGTTGCCAAGCGTAGTCTTTCAGTGGGTGACAAAGTATGGATAATTTGCGTATATATTTCTTGTGCAGTATTTAGCATAGTAAACCCTCAGCATGGTTGAGTTCTTGTATTGTGCTAAGTAATTCTGTAGAAACCATCTTTGATGCTCCGATCTAATTAAACAGTTCTACTTGACTGTAATATAGCAGTCAAATGATAACTTCATAAGCTAACTATTTAGAAAATATAAAGTCCGCGATCGCCCGATCTTTTGGTGCGGTTTCATCAGGTGGACTCAGCAACACAGAACGCTGAATGAGCTTACCTGTGAGACGACGGGCGACGCGACTGGGGATGCCGTAGCCATACATGATGTGTCCCTGCCCAGCTAACACGACTACTTGATAATCTGGATGAGTTTTGACAAACTTGGCAACACCATCTGCCATTGTTTCATCCCATAGCACTTGTGCTAGAAAGAAGCGTTCAAAATCAGTGTTACTGCCATGACTTGCGGCTTGATGTTGTTGAAAGACTTGCTGTAACCGTTGGCGATACTCTTGATTGTCTGTGCGAATTTCTGAGAAGGGAGGAATGTATTGCCGTTCCGATGGTGTGAGACTTTCTAAACCTTCATGACTAACTTTACGGGTTATTTCAGCAGGGGTATTTACAGCTAAGACAGACAGTTGCTTTTCTTTAGCAAACCGGAAAATAGGAGCGTAATTTTCCCAAGGAAAACCCCAGCGTTTTTCATACTCGCTTTTCTCCACAAATTCTTTTTCTGTCAGTTTCCCTGCAAGATATTGATTGACAACTTCTTGGTAAGGGCGCTGAAACATTTCCATTGCGATCGCAATTTTGGGATGCCGTTTGTAGAGTTCAATAATAATTTTTAGTTGGTTTTGGTGATCTTCGGAACTATCGTGAGTTTCTCCCAAATACACCACCTTCGATTGTGCTAGTTCTGTAAAGATTTGTGACAAATCTGTAACGCACTTACTGGCAACGAATTTTTCAGCGCAGGAAGTTTCTACTTGTTCGGCGTAAGTTGGTGAAGTGCAAAGCAGAAACATTCCCAGCCATAGAGCAAAAACTTGGGTGAGATGAGGGTGGGAACGCTGGGTTTTCATTTGTCTTTTCATTCTTTTAGCTCAACAATAAGAATCAACTCCAGCAATTGCTAAGCATGAAGGGATACAATTGTATCATGTCCGTTTAAATAATTCAGAACTCACGCAAAAACTTTCTTAAACTCTTATTTCTATATCTTCTCTAAGCTTAGTAAGATTCGTTTTTGGAGGACTCTTGCGTAAGTCGTATAATTATCGTTAAAGTCTATTTTTTTCGCAAAATTTTTCTTTGCGTTCCTAGGTCAGTCAAAACGTAAAATCTATTTAAAATCGCTCTCTTTATGAAAGGACTTTGGCTCGAAAACAATCAACTACAACTCCGCACTGATATCCCAACTCCCGAACCGCCACCAGGTGAAGCCTTAGTGCGCGTTTTGTGTGCAGGTGTCTGTAACACTGACATCGAACTTAAGAGAGGCTATTATCCCTATACTGGTATTATAGGACACGAATTTGTGGGTGTGGTCGAACAAGGACCAGAACATTTAGTCAACCAGCGTGTCGTTGGAGAAATCAATGCGGTTTGCGGAAAGTGTCGTTTCTGTCTTAGTGGACAATCGACTCACTGTGAAAACCGTACTGTTCTTGGGATTGTTAATCGTAACGGAGCCTTTGCTGACTATCTGTGTTTGCCGATAGAGAACTTGCATCCTGTTCCAGAAAATGTCCCTACAGAAGTCGCAACATTTACCGAACCTTTAGCTGCAGCACTGGAAATCCAGCAGCAGGTGGCATTACTTCCAGATCATCGGGTGTTGGTGATTGGAGATGGGAAGCTTGGGCAATTAGTGGCGCAAACATTAGCTTTGACTGGCTGCGATCTTTTGGTTATAGGACGTCATCAAGACAAACTTGCTAACCTGGAAGCGCTGGGTATTAAAACAGGTTTAGCGGACGCAGTTGCAGACAGAACTTTTGATATTTCAGTAGAGTGTACTGGAAACGCTGACGGATTTGCGATCGCCCACCGCGCTTTACGTCCACGAGGCACTTTGGTGCTTAAAAGTACTTATGCTGGAAAGCTGAGCTTGGATGCTTCCTCTTTGGTAGTGGACGAAATTACCTTGATTGGCTCCCGTTGTGGTCCCTTTTCGGCTGCACTCAATTTGTTATCACAAGAAAGCGTTGATGTCAAGTCACTGATTCAGGCTCGCTACCCCCTTAGCGAAGGGCTAACTGCTTTTGAACACGCCCAGACTAAAGGTGTTTTAAAAGTCTTGCTAGAAGTTAGCAGTTAATAAATGGTTGATAGTAGGGGCGTTAGCGCAGCGTTAGCGAGTCTTCGAGCTCAGGGCTGTTCGCCCCCTGACGGAACGGCTGTTCGCCCCCTGACGATGGGTTTAGGTGTTGCAAACATTTTTGAAATTGGTATTAATAGTTTAATAGAGCAGTCATAGATCGTTCTCTTGAAACAAAACCCCGACTTCTTACTCGAAGTCGGGGGAGTCAACCTTACAATTCTCAAGGAGAATAGATAAGATTGCTATTTTTACTGATGTTTTTTAAGACTTGAAACTCCACGACTAACGACCAATTAATAAAACAGAGGATTGGTTTTTGGTTGGTAGTCCCGACAATTTATAGCTTCTTCTGTATTGGCCAGATAGGGATTAACAGTACATTTGAGACGGTAATCTTGGGTAAAAAACTGGCAGCCAGTACAGGGGACTTGATGCATTTCCTGAGCTTTACTAACGGTGTCTCTTGCTGTTGTCCAAAGACTCCAAGCAACAAGAATAACTAATGTCCAAGCACATAAGAAGCAAATAGGCACTAGAATTGGTTGAATGGCATTGATGAGGAAATATAAAAGTTGTAACACGGTAAATCCTAAAAAGAGTTATGAAGAAGGGAGGCTTGGGAGTGAGGAGTTGTTGTAAAGACACTCCTCTTTGTTACGTCTGTACAGGAGTTATGAGTTGTTGATTATGAGTTAAAACTCCTCACCCTGATTCTATTTAATACACGCCAGCATGACCGATCGCTAAACCAGCTACAAGCATTCCGAGTACTAAAAAGGGTTGGGCACTTGCTTGATACTTGACATCATTTTTCAGGGGATCACGCAAGAAGTACATATCTTGGAAGGTGATTTGCGGAATCACGAGCAGGAGTAGAATTGCTGCATACAAATTTTCATGGATGCTAATGAGATAAACTGCGATCGCAGCTTGAAACATATCAATTAATACTACACAAATCCATGCTGCAGTGCTAACGCCAAACATGACTGGTAGTGACTTTAATCCAAACTGGCGATCGCCTTCCACACTTTTAAAGTCATTGACAATAGCAATGCCCAAACCTGCCAAACTATACACCACGGTGATCACGATAATTTTCCAATTAAGTTCACCGAACAAAGCATGACCGGTACACCATGGTAAAGCGATGTAGCTTGCACCCAAAGCATAGCCGCTTAGCCAACCGTTTTGTTTGAGCTTGAGTGGTGGTGCGGAATATATATATGCTATAAACGAACCTAGTACGGCTGTTACTGTGACAGTTGGGAATTGATGACCTGACCAAACATCCAGAGCAAATGCTAAGGCAATACCTGCAACAAACAATACCCAAATTTGCGTAATTACCTGGGGTAAGGGAATTGCTCCAGAGGGAATTGGACGATAAGGTTCGTTGATGGCATCGATTTCGCGATCGTAGTATTCATTTAGGGTTTGCGTGTAACCTGCCAGCAATGGTCCAGCTAGTAACATACACGCTGCTGACTTCAACACATTTTCCAGTGTCCAAGTATATTCACCAGAAGATGCCGCACCACAAACGACACCCCAAATGAGGGGAATCCAGGTGATGGGCTTCATCAATTGCAAGCGGATTTTCCAAATAGAGGTTTCCCCTGATGCGGCACCTTTCATACCCAGGAGTTGCCTGGTTTGAGCGTTACGATCAACAACAGCTTTTGCTTCCTGTTGTGAATCGGGATTTGGGGTAATTGGAGTTGATTCAGACATAAGCCATAGTGATAGTGAGGAGTGAGGAGTGAGGAGTCAGGAGTCAGGAGTAGAGAAGTTGTTAAATAAGTTATGAATTAGAGTACAAAGAGCATTGAGCCAGTAATTTTAATTTTATTCTTAACTCCTGTACAGAAGTGCTACTTTGTTGCATGTCTACAACAACTCCACTCCCTCTGCCTCTTAATTCCTAACTCTCTCAAAACGAGATTATCAAATAATTATTCTGAAACTTTGCGCCAGTAATAGTCTTGCCACTCAAGGATGGAGGTGGGACAATATTACGTCGTTGATCTCCTGCTTCCACGGTGACTTCTGGTCCATACTGAGTCAGTTTAACTTGCTTTTTCTCAAATCCTGGTAAGAATAAGCGTAATTGACGGGCAGAGATATCAAATTCGAGCGGCTTGGGAGCTAGTGTTGCTTGTTCGGTAAAGTTGGGTAAAGCATCGACTAATGGTTGCCAATCACCCTGTGTGGGGTTAGGAACGACACTGACTGGTAGAGGAGAAAAATCTGCGGAGAGATTTATGCTTGTATTATCTGATATAACTATTGTCCCTCCAACAGTGAGACCGATTTGTTGAGAGCTACCCCAAAGATAACGAGCCGTCGCCACTTCTACAGGATCTTCTGTTGTGACTAAGAAAGCTGCAACCCGCTTAGGATCGGCAATAACTGCTTTCCCTTTATCGAGTAAGTTATTAATTTGGTTGGTAGGTTGAGCAAAAGTATCGGTCGTCCAGTTAATATTAAAAAATGTGCTTATAAGCGGTTGAACAAAGGGTGATTCGGAAATTGCTTTGCCTATGTCAGAATTGACAAATAATTGCCGAACCCTCCGCACGTACCAGCTCAGAGACTCTGCCATACCCAATATTCGCAGCATGGAGGCGTCACCTGTACCGTCGTAGACGATCGCATCATATTTGCCACTTTCGTCGTACTCGCGGATGGCATTTAAGGCAAGAGCGCCATCCATACCAGGCAAGACTGGCAGCTCTTGACCATAAATATCCTTCAGAAACGGGCTACGGAGATATTGACTCTCCAGTTTTTTCACTTCCTCCCAAGTACGTTCTAGCAGTGAGGAGGTATGAAACTGAACGACATGCAAATTAGCACCAATTTCCTGAGGATCGTAACCAACAGGGACACCTAAAAGAGCTGGCAATGTTGGTTCTGCAAGTCCTGCTAGGAGGACACGCTTTCCTTGGCTTGCTAATAACTTGGCCGCAGCGATCGCAATTTGTGTTCGATTGGTGCTGTCTTTGCCCAAAAATGTCAATATCAGGGCCATTTGTTCATTCCTAATTTTTCAAGCCGACTTTTTAACTCCAACTTAGCACTCGGCTCTTAGCATATTGCCAAGAAATAAATGCCCAGCCGTATTGGGGAATATTGCGACTACGACGAGAGATCTAGAATGAACTGCTGGGCATTTATTTTTATGGATCACTCTTAGAAGCTGACACTGGCTACTGCACGACTTTGAGTTCATCTTCAAAAAACCAAGTGCTAAAACTATCTTCAAACTTCACCACGATGCCGACACCACTACTATCGGTCATTTTGAAGCCTTGTATAGTACCGACTTGTCCCAGCCTTTTGACGATAGGACGAGATACGCGATCGCGCAGACGATAAACTTTAACTCTTTGTCCGATTTCCATGCCAACTAAATCAATGCGATAAACAAGACTCAGTGTAGCTGAAGACGGCACTCTGCTTAAATGCCTAAGGCCAAAAGATTATTATATTTAGATTAATCTGATTGCCACACCTGAATGTACTATGAGGCGACGATGCAGTTCAAAACGACAACAGACGAGGAGAGTTCACCTATGCTGCCATGATTGCCACTAAGGGAAAGAGCGTGGGGATTATGCTCCAGGGAAGCCTCAAGTACCTGAGCGGTAGTTGAGGCAAGGGAATACATTTACGCTGGCGATAAATTAAGTTACAGAATTCCGACTGAGCAGACCAAGTTAAGTATGTAAATAGTAAGCGAGGAAATAGGAATTGTTGCGACCAATGCGAGTAGTTATCCGTAAGGCGAGTCATCTCAGACGTTTTTTGCCAATTAACGAATCGTGGTGGGCAAAGTTCGACTTACTGAGAATTCTGGTACGACGCGATTTAGACGCGCGGTACAAAGGTTCTGTTATCGGTAATTTGTGGCCTTTGTTAAATCAGTTGTCACAGTTACTCATTTATATTTATGTGTTTTCGATAGTACTGAAGGTTAAGCCGGCTCTTAAGGGCTTGCCAATCAATGAAAATCTAACTTTTGGTCTATGGTTATTTGCTGGATTGCTTCCTTGGATTGCTTTCACGAGTGGCCTCACGCAGTCTGCTAATTCTGTGGTAGGACAGCCAAATTTAGTCAAGAAAGTCGTATTTCCCTTAACGTTGTTACCGCTCGTGCCAGTATTGTCAGCATTCATTGAAAGTTCTTTTGGTTTAATGGCGTTAATTGTTGTCATAGCAATTATTTCTCATACTTTACATCCGACTTTAGCGCTCCTGCCGTTGGTCTGGCTACCGCAGCTATTGTTAGCAGCAGGATTGGGTTATTTAGCTGCGGGATTAACAGTGTTTTTGCGTGATATTCCCCAAACTTTAGGAGTTCTTCTAAATATTTGGATGTATTTAACACCAATTATTTATCCCGCCTCAGCAATTCCACTGGAACTAAGGGGGTGGGTATTTTGGTTAAATCCGATGGCAGCGATTGCAGAAGTTTACCGAGATCTAGTTTTAGTGGGAGAAGTGAAGCACTGGGGTGAGTGGGGAGTTTCTGCAATAATTGCATCTGTGGTGTTTTGTGCTGGACTGTGGTGTTATCGACGTTTACGGCCCGCGTTTGCAGATGTATTATGAGCAGTCTTTAGAGTAGGGGAACTTTTAAGTATCTAGATATTTCTAAAGATAGAGATGACATCGAAGTAGATGATAAAGGTAAACTATGCTACCGAACTCCTTGAATTCACTATCATGCATGGTTGTTTCTACTGAGTAATCTAAGATCAGATAATGATCGGGGATAGTTTCTGCCAAAATAGGAAAAATGCATGATACTTGCTTTTAAAGAGTGTGATTTGATAATGGTGTAGGAGTTTTAAGGATTGATAGCGGAAGCATGGGCAAGGAGATTGTAATTTCCCTTAAGAATGTCTCAAAGTGCTTTAAGCGGTATGCTCATCCTCGAGATCGGCTTAAGGAACTTTTATTACCAGGAAAGAGCAGATGTGACGAATTTTGGGCGTTACAGGATGTGAATTTGGAAATTCCCAAAGGGAAGACGGTAGGAATTGTTGGGCGTAATGGCTCCGGTAAAAGTACAATGCTGCAAATTATTGCCGGAACACTGACACCAACTACAGGAGAAGTCATTGTTAAAGGCAGGGTTTCTGCATTGTTAGAGTTAGGGAGTGGATTTAATTTAGAGTTCACTGGGCGGCAAAACGTATTTTTTAATGGGCGATTGTTGGGATTAAGCCAAAAAGAAATAGAAGATAAATTTGATGAAATTGCTGGGTTTGCTGATATAGGAGATTTTATTGATCAGCCTGTTAAGACTTACTCTAGCGGGATGTTCATCCGTTTGGCTTTTGCTGTGGCGGTGAATGTTGATCCGGAAATTTTAATTGTTGATGAAGCGCTCGCGGTGGGAGACATTGTATTTCAACATCGTTGTATCCGGCGAATGAGAGCTTTGATGGATTCTGGAGTAACAACACTGTTTGTCTCCCATGATTCCGGTGCAATTAAGACGTTGTGTAATTCGGCTGTGATGATTAATCAAGGCAAAATATATGCTTCTGGAGCGCCCAACGCAGTCATCATCAAGTACATGAAGCTTGTAACGGAAACAGAATTGGGAATCACACCTATCGAAGAGGAAGTGCAAGAAAATTCTGTGGTTAAGGACAATGCTGGTACGCAACAGAAACCGCATTCCTCATCTGTAGTTAAAGTTAAACCTACGCGAAGAGGAAATCGCAAAGCACTGATTGAAAATGTCACACTGCTCAACCACTTAGGAGAAAAGCCAGGAGAAATTCCTATCTTCGGGTTTAACGAACAAGTCACCTTACTTGTCGATATCCAGGTTTATGAGCCTTTACAAAGCTGTATTCTTGGCTTTTTTATTTGTGATAAAAATGGCAACGAACTTATTGGTAGTAACACTATCGAAGAAAACTGTCCCATAGATAAGTTAGAACCACAAACTCAATGGCAAATTGAGTTCAAATTCCATTTGCCCTTACGTCCGGGTTCTTATAGTTTAACAGTAGCTGGTGCAGAAAACTACACAGCAATGACGTTTGATTGGATTGACAATGCAATGGTTTTTCAGATTTTACCCCCCGATACAGGTAAGCGCGTTCATGCGTTAGTAGACACACCAATAAATGTTAAAGTGTCTCAGCAGTTACCAATGTCTGCAACTTACGATGAGAGTCTAATTGCGTCAGCAACCCCGGTCTAAAGACACGGGGCGTCTAGCAATTGCTAGGCGTTCACGGTTTTTAGAAATAGCTGACCCGCTTAAGTCTTAACTGACTACGTTATCGGTAAGTGTTAAAGTTCCTACTTCGGGATGCGCAGCCAGTCCACGAAACGCCAGTCGCCTACGGAGGGAAACCCTCCGTAGGCGCAGGCTCCTCTAGAAGAAGACAGTTAAACAGGTTTATAAGGTTAAGTCAGTGCTGTTTTCATAGTTACCGACCGATAACTTTAGCAAGGCTAACATTACCCAGCAATGGAGGGACTTGATGTCCAAAGTATTAGTAATTGACTCCAACTTCAGACCTCTTAACCCAATTCATCAAGCACAAGCAAGACAACTGTTGAGAAATCAAAAGGCTGCTGTTTTTAGACAGTACCCGTTCACAATCATTCTCAAGGAGTTACATCCTGACTTAACTGTTTCACCATTAAGAATTAAGCTCGACCCTGGTGCAAAAACAACTGGCATAGTACTAGTAAACGATTCAACAGGCGAAGTTGTATTTGCCGCAGAACTGCAACATAGAGGCTTTGCTATTAGAGATGCTTTAACTTCTCGTAGACAACTCCGTAGAGGTAGAAGAGCGAGAAAAACTCGTTATCGTCAACCGAGATTTGATAACAGAAACCGTTTTGACGGATGGTTAGCACCAAGTTTAATGAGTCGTGTTTATAATATCGAAACTTGGGTGAAGAAGCTAATCAAATTTGCCCCAATATCTGCCATATCCCAAGAATTAGTCAAGTTTGACACGCAACTTATGCAGAACCCTGAGATTACTGGTGCATTGTATCAGCAAGGAACATTATTTGGGTATGAGACACGACAATATCTCCTGGAGAAGTTTGGTCGAAATTGTGTCTATTGTTGTAAACCTAACTTACCTCTGCAAGTAGAACATATTGTACCCAGAGCTAAAGGAGGATCAAATAGAATTTCAAATCTCACCTTAAGTTGTGAGAAATGTAATCAGAAAAAGGGGACTAAAGATGTCAAAGATTTCCTCAAAAAAGAACCGGAAAAGTTAAAGAAAATTCTTGCCCTTTCTAAAAAACCTCTAGTTGACACGGCTGCTATAAATACAACTAGATTCAAACTGTTAGAAACGCTTAAAACAACAGGACTACCCGTTGAAACAGGTTCAGGCGGGTTGACTAAATTTAATAGAACCAAACAAGAATTGAATAAAACCCACTGGATAGATGCGGCGTGTGTGGGTGATTCAACGCCTGAGAAATTGAAGACAAGAGGTGTTAAACCGTTGTTAATTCAAGCTACTGGGCACGGTTCTAGGCAATCGTGTCGTACTAATAAGTTTGGGTTTCCTATTCGCTATGTACCTAGAAATAAAATACACTTCGGGTTCCAAACAGGTGACATTGTAAAAGCTATTATTAAGACTGGTAAAAAGATCGGTGAGTATGTCGGAAAAGTGGCGATTAGAACGTCAGGCAGTTTTAATATCTCAACCAAAAAAGGATGTGTTCAAGGAATATCTCACAAGCTCTGTAAAAGGATACATGGAAAAGATGGATATAATTATGCAAATTAGATTGGAGGCGAATAAATTCGCACGCGTCGCTTACCTACACGATCTAAATGACGTTTGTTACTCCCTGAGTCAGCAACAAACTTCGGGGTTTCCACCGTACCGAGAATTTTTCCGATGAATATTAACAATGAGAAAAGTTATCATTTAATATCAAATATATCTGAAGATGATTTAGATGATAATAATAGTTTGAAGAAAATGCTGCGCTTGGTAGGAAATAACAAGCGAGTTATCGATTTTGGCTGTGCAGTAGGTGATTTTGCTCAAATGCTTACAGCTAAGGGATGCCAGGTGACAGGTGTCGAGGTAAATCCTCAGGCAGCAAAAGTTGCTGAGCAATATTGTGAACAAGTTCTTGTTGTCGATTTAGATTTTGTGTCTCTGACTGAAATTTTACCCAAACAAGCTTTTGATGTGGTTGTATTTGGAGATGTTTTAGAACACCTGCGCGATCCGTGGAAATTGCTGGAGGAAACTCGGCAGTTATTAAAGCCAGAAGGATATGTGGTGGCTTCAATTCCCAATATTGCTCATGGAGCCATTCGATTGGCTTTATTGCAGGGACGATTTGAGTATATGACACAAGGAATTTTAGACAATACTCACCTCAGGTTTTTTACGCGGAAAACAGTTGAGGAATTGTTTGCTCGTTCTGGATACTTTGTAAATCAGATGGAACGAACGAAAATTCCAGTTTTATCAATGTCTAATTTAATACCAAATATAAGGAAGGAGAGTTTTGATCTGAGAATTCTCCAAGAAATTGAACAAGATGAAGATGCAGATACATTACAGTTTATCGTCAGAGCATTTCCTTCAACATTAGAGGGGAAATATATAGCTTTAGAAGGAATGCATGCAGTTGTAGAAGAAAAGTATGCAGCTTTAGAAGAAAAGTATGCAGCTTTAGAAGGAAAGTACACATCTTTGAATCAAGAATATTCTGAGCAGGCTGATAAATTTAAGTTTACCCACAATCAGTTAGAGCAAATTCGCATAGAGCTAGAGCAATCACAAACTCAACTCAAAGATTACAAAACAGAAATAGAGCGATCGCAATCTCAATATCGGCAAAAACAAGTTGAATGCGATCGCTTGCAAGAGGAAGTGCAACAAACGGAAGTTGAGCTAGAGCAATTGCAGTTAAAATTACAAGATACTGAAGCCAACTTAGCGCACTCTCAACTACAACAGCAACAACTTCAGTCTCAGTTACAACAAGCTCATGTAAGCTGGGGAAGTTGTCAAAATATAATTCAAGCAATGGAGAGCAGTAAATTCTGGAAACTGCGACAACGTTGGCTCAAATTGAAAAGTTCTCTGGGATTTAAAGTCAATTGATACCTTACATTTAAATAAAAATAGTCAATTAAACGTAAATCAAGGATGTATGATTGAATGATTGAAGAACCACAGTCTCAATTACTGTTTAATCAGGCTGAACTAAACCAGCGCCACTTGCAGTTATTAGAAAATCAGGTGAAACTTGAGCAATCGCATCCTCATCTTCACAAAAATATACATAGACAAACTGTTTCATCTGGAAAAAATTGGCAGGATATTGTAAAAAGTAAGGTAATCAGCAACGCCTTAGCTAAATTCTTCAAAAAATCTTCACCTAGAGTTGATGTCTCATCTCCTTTAGAAGTTTTGCTAGAAACTCCTTGTAGTGATGATATTATCTACCAACATTGGCTAAACAAAAACTATCCCCAGCAAGCTGACTTAAGGAAGATGACTGAGAGTGTAAAGTTACTCAGTTACAAGCCATTAATCAGTATTGTTATGCCTGTGTACAATACACCTAAGCTTTTTCTGGAACAGGCGATATTATCTGTATTAAATCAGGTATATCCTCGTTGGGAATTATGTATTGCTGATGATGCCTCCACAGAACCTCATATCAAGCAAACTTTGAAAGAATTTGCAGCTAAAGACAGAAGAATTAAAGTTACTTTTAGGGAAAAAAATGGACATATTTCATGTGCTTCTAACTCAGCTTTAGAAATCGCAACAGGTGAATTCATGGCTTTACTAGATCATGATGATTTACTTACACCTAATGCATTATATGAGGTCGCTCTCCTCCTAAATCGACATCCAGATGCAGACATGATTTATTCTGATGAAGATAAAATTGACGAGCAAAATAAACTCAGGGAACCGTTTTTCAAACCCGATTGGTGTCCTGATACATTTCTATCTCGGATGTACACTTGTCACCTAGGAGTCTACCGTAAAACTTTAGTCAACGAAATTGGCGGGTTTAGACAGGGTTATGAGGGTAGTCAAGATTACGATTTAGTACTTAGGTTCACGGAAAAAACAAAAAATATTTTCCACATACCTAAAGTTATCTACCACTGGAGAATTCATCCACAGTCGGCAGCAAGTAGATCTGATGTCAAACCGTATGCAGCGATCGCCGCAGAAAAAGCTTTAGCAGATGCTCTTCAAAGAAGAGGCGAAGATGGTTTAGTGACACAAGCAGGCAGCCTGATAGGGCACTATATTATTCGATATACAATATCAGATTATAAGCTAGTCAGTATCATCATTCCTACTAGAGATTTAGGTGATGTTGTAGACAAATGTCTGACATCTATTTTTGAAAAATCTGTTTATCCAAACTACGAAGTCATTCTCATAGATAACGGTAGTCAAGAGCAAAAGACTGCCGATATTATTGCTAAATGGCAAAAACTGGAAGCAAATCGTTTTAGAGCTTATAAACTTGATATACCTTTTAATTATTCTAAAATAAACAACTACGCTGTTAGTCAAGCCTTGGGAGATTACATCTTATTTTTAAATAATGATATAGAAGTTATTACTCATGACTGGATTGACGCAATGGTTGAACAAGCTCAAAGATCTTCTATTGGAGCGGTTGGAACTTTGCTTTTATATCCTGATGATACAGTTCAGCATGCTGGTGTAGTCATGGGTATTGGAGGAGTAGCAAATCACTCTCACAAACATTTCTCTGCTAGTTCACCAGGATATTTTGGTCAAATATTGACTGTTAACAACTATTCCTGTGTGACAGCAGCTTGTTTAATGGCTAGGCGAGAAGTTTTTGAAGCTGTTGGAGGCTTTGAAGAAGAACTTGCAGTCGCTTTTAATGATGTAGATTTATGCTTAAAGATTCTAAAACAAGGTTACAGAAACATTTATCTACCTCATGTCATGCTTTATCATTATGAGTCAAAAAGTAGGGGATATGAGGATACTCCAGAAAAGCACGCTCGATTTATTAAAGAAGTAAAGTATATGCAGAAGAAATGGAAAGAAATTATTGATTTAGATCCTTGCTACAATCCAAATCTAAGTAAAACACTAGTTGATTTTAGTATAGAAGTATAGTCATCCTTTGCAAGACTAAAAATTAAAAAGCTTTGATTAAGTACCTTTTTGCAGTTTTGACTGCTAACTCTATTTCCACATCCAGCGTACTATAGCAGTCCTAAATCATTTATTAAATTCTCTCTCTTTCTTTTCTTGGCGTTCTTGGTGAACCAGCGCGCATGAGGCGTTTTCCCGCCGTAGGCGACTGGTGTTAGCGCAGCGTTAGCGAGGAACGAGCGTCAGGGCGGTTTAATCAAAACATAATTCTCACGATTCAATTAGGATCGCTATATAAGAAACTTTGTATATATATAGACATAAAACTATCATCGTACAAGTCTTACTAACTAATAAAGCAAATGGCTAAATACTTACTAACATAGAACAAAAAAGTTAATCTAGCAGAAATGATATTTTCTATCAATCACAAAATTTTCAAAGTTCAACGTGTCTGGCGATCGCAAGGTGTACGAGGACTTATACATTTTTTCTATCAACGTATAGTATCTCAAATTAGGACAACGAAAACTCATCAGGCGTATAAAGAATGGCTGAAAAAAAATTGCTTGACAAAGCATGATATCACGAATGCTCTTGAACAAATTGAGCTATGGGAGTTGCATCCTAAATTCTCGATCATCATGCCTGTTTACAACGTAGAGGCGAAATGGTTGGAGAAAGCAATTCAATCTGTTCAAAATCAAATATATCCAAACTGGGAACTATGTATTGCTGATGATGCTTCTCCAAAACCTCACATTCGCTCAATTCTGACTGAATATAGCAAACTTGACTCACGTATTAAAGTTGTATTTCGTACAGAAAATGGGAATATCTCAGCCGCTAGCAACTCTGCTTTAGAATTGGTAACAGGAGAATATATCGCCCTTTTGGATCATGATGATGAATTCGCAATTGATGCTTTATTTGAGAATGCTAAGCTAATTAACCAGCATCCAGAGGCAGACTTCATTTATAGTGATGAAGATAAAATAAATACTCAAGGCAAACGTTCTCATCCATGTTTTAAACCAGATTGGTCCCCAGAGTATTTCTACTCATGCATGTACACCTGTCATCTAGGTGTTTATCGTACTAGTATTATTCGTGATATCGGTGGCTTCCGCAGCACGTTTGACGGTTCGCAAGATTATGATCTTGTATTACGAGTCGTAGAAAACACGCAGAGCATCTATCATATCGCAAAAGTTCTCTATCACTGGCGTATCATCCCATCATCTGCCGCTTCTGGTATACAAGCGAAGCCGTGGGCATACACTGCTGGCAAAAAAGCTCTCCAAGCAATGATAGAACGCAGTCCATATCCTGGATATGTGGAAGAAACTTTAAATCCAGGTATTTATAGAGTTAGACGTCATCTCATTGGCAAACCGCTAGTCAGCATTATCATTCCCAGTACCGGAAAAAAGATTGATACTTCCAAAGGTTCTGTGTGTCTTTTGGAAGATTGTATCCGCAGCATAAAGCAATTGAGTACTTACCTTCATTATGAAATTATCGTAGTTGATGGATATGATATTCCCGAGTCAACTTTAAAAGTTATCGCATCTCCTTGTGTACAACTCGTCCACTGTCACGAACAATTTAACTTCTCCATGCGAATCAATGCAGGAGTCGCCAAAGCCAAAGGAGAATTCTTACTGTTACTCAATGATAATACAAAGGTGCTTTCTCCAGACTGGCTGGAGTCAATGTTAGAATTTGCACAACAGACAGAAATTGGTGCTGTAGGAGCAAAACTTTTATCACCTAACGGGAGAATACAGCATACAGGCATGATATTTTTAGAAGGAAATCCCTGTCATGCATTTTACGGTTTTGATAGTGAAAACCCAGGTTATTATTGTTCAAATATTGTCAATAAAACTTACTTAGCTGTGACGGCTGCTTGCTTGATGATTCGACAAGAGCTGTTTCAGCAGTTAGGAGGATTAGATGAGCTGTTTCCGCATAACTACAATGATGTAGATTTATGCTTGAAAGCGCATCAAGCAGGATATCGCAATGTTGTTACACCTTACGCTCAACTTATTCACTATCAATCCGTCAGCCAAGAGAAAAGTGCTAGCCCTGGAGAAATTTCTCTATTAAATAATAAGTGGAATGACTATCTCAAAATTCTCCGAGGAGACCCTTATTATAACCCTAATCTATCTTGCCAATCCGCTAATTTTCAATTGTTTTAACAATATTGCATTACCAATCTTCAGCCCAATACACAATTTCCGACGCTGAACGATCTATCGCTACCCCAGAGGTATCGCCATGATTCCACTTGAAGTCGCGGCTTCCTTTGTGATGTGCATCTAATACCAATATTTCATAACTGGGTGGAAAGGAATCTTGATGAGAGTCACTAGTATAGAAGAAAGTTGTCGGTACACCGTTAGGTAGGTTGGCGTGGTCGTTGGTGTTACCACCTATATACTTATATTTAGAAATCTCTCGATAATGCAAAAGTAATTTTTCTATGTTTTGTGGTGACTGTTTTAGCCTCAGTTGAAAATAACTGCCACTTTGAGAGAAAGCAGGAGAATAGACAACGCGTACATTTGAAGCATTGCCAGGAATCTCAGTGGGAAAATGCTTAATTGGTGCTTGATTAGACCAAAGATGATTCCGAATTTCTTTATAGCGAGAAATATCAGTTATTGTCTGAGTTTCTGCTGTACTGCTGAAAGTTTTTCTGAGGAGAAAGCTACCTCCAACAATACCAACACTGCCAAGGAACAATAAAACTATAGTTGCAGTTTTAACAAGATACGTAGGTGCTGAGTATGTTGTCGTTAAACTTCGCTTCATTAAGTTGAGTATATTTAACTAATTAGTCATATACCCAACTATCGTATTATTAAGGGAAATTGCGGATCTAACTTTAGACAGATTTAGGAAAAATTCCGTAAAAACTCGGTGGCTTTTTTTCGCGGAAAGTAAGCGTGGTAATTTTTCCTAGAGCGACCAAGGATGAAAACCGGACATGCAATTTCTACATAGCTTAACTTCCCAAGGCAGAGGTACTAAAAACTCCCAGCAATCATCCCAGCAAGCAAGAGAAAGCCAATCCAAACATTTTCTCGGAACATGTCAGCATAAGCTGAGTTGGGCAAGTCTTGCTGTGTCAAGCGAGTGTATTGCCAAACCCAAGTAATAGCCGCAAGGGCAAGGCTAACCCAAAAGGCAATGTGAAGGTGGATAACGACACCCAGACAACCAAGGAGTAATATAGTCCCAAGAAAGAAAATTCCAATAGTGATTGGCGCACGATCGCCAAAAAACAGAGCGCTTGAATTGACACCAATACGGCGATCATCGTCGCGATCGCTCATCGCATAAACAGTATCAAATCCCAATGTCCAAAGTACAGTGGCACTCCACAGCAACCAAGTCGGTTGGGAGATATTTCCCGTTACGGCACTCCAGCTAATCAACACGCCAAAACCCCAAGCGATGGAGAGAACGAGTTGCGGTATGGGGAATACCCGCTTGGCACCTGGATAAAGTAGAATAACTGGAATCGCTGCTACACACAACCAGAATGAGAGTGGGTTAAGATAGAAAGCAAGAATCCCTGCACATCCCATTGAAATTATAGCGACAACGATACCTACTTTTATAGAAAGTCTGCGGGAAGCTAAGGGGCGATCGCGCGTTCTTTCTACCTGCGGATCGATATCTCTATCCCACAAATCGTTGATCACACATCCAGCAGCACTTGTGGCGAGAGTTCCTAAAACGATAACTCCAACTAGTAATAAAGGCGGTTGCCCTGAAGCTGCTAAAAACACTGCCCACAAGGCAGGAATCATTAAAATCAACCGTCCTTCAGGTTTATGCCACCTTAAAAGTCGGACGATCGCAAGCCATACGGGTACAATGTTGTGTTCTGGCTTACTCAGCATAGGAATTTCCAAAATAATGACTAAAGCTAGATGTTGTTATATATCTTCACATCTATATAATATCTTTATTTGCTATTTCTAATAGCAGAACGTCAATTAGCAACTTTGGATACCACGAGAATGTCGTCTTAGTGCGATCGTCTCCGGCAAGAGAGGGAGTGGCATTTGTTGCCGTCTTTGCCTCGTCCACTTGTTTAAAATCTTGGTAAAGCTACATAAAATCAGCCTTCGCCAGATTTTGCCATCCATAACACAGAGAAAAAAGATGGTGAGTTTAGTTTCAAATAGCTGGGAGAGTATTCCAACTCAAACAGTTGAGCAACACCGAATTATTGCCTCTATAGACTTAGGAACAAATTCTCTGCACATGGTTATTGTGCAGATTGAACCGACACTGCCAGCTTTTACCATCATTGGCAGAGAAAAGGAAACTGTGAGACTGGGGGATTGTGATCCAAAGACAGGAGAACTCAAACCAGAAGTGATAGAACGGGCGATCGCTGCTTTGCAACGCTTCCAAGAAGTTGCTAAAACTCTCAACGCCGAGACAATCGTGGCAGTCGCAACGAGTGCTGTGCGCGAAGCCCCCAATGGTAAAGATTTTTTGCAAAGGCTAGAAGCTGAGTTGGGTTTAAGCGTTAATCTGATTTCCGGTCAAGAAGAAGCGCGACGAATCTACTTAGGTGTGTTGTCGGGGATGGAGTTTAACAACCAACCTCACATGATTGTCGATATTGGTGGCGGTTCCACAGAATTAATTTTAGGAAACAGTCACGAAGCAAAAGTGCTTACTAGTACCAAAGTTGGGGCAGTCCGCTTACAAAGCGAATTAATTAGCACTGATCCCATTAGCAATGCCGAATTTCAGTACCTGCAAGCTTACACGCGAGGAATGCTGAAACGTTCTGTTGATGAGGTGCTGGTCAACCTACAGCCGGGTGAAATTCCTCGTCTGGTAGGAACTTCGGGGACGATTGAAACTTTAGCGATCGTCCATGCCCGTGAAAAGTTGGGTAATGTTCCTTCCACACTCAGTGGCTATGAGTTCAGTCTGAAAGACTTGCAGGAGTTGGTCAGTCGTTTACGGAAACTGAGTAACTCAGAAAGAGCAGAAATTCCGGGAATGCCAGAAAAAAGGTCAGAAGTTATACTTGCTGGAGCCGTAATTTTACAGGAAGTTATGACCTTATTGAATGTTGAATCTTTAACTGTGTGCGAGCGTGCCCTGCGCGAAGGTGTCATTGTAGATTGGATGCTGGCACATGGTTTGATTGAAGACCGCCTGCGATACCAAGGTTCAGTGCGACAGAGGAGTGTGATCAAAATTGCTCATAAATATCACGTCAACTTGGAATACAGCACTCGCGTAGCAGAATTTGCCGTCAGTATATTTAACCAAACTCAAGGTAAACTGCACGACTGGGGAACAGAAGAAAGCGAACTACTTTGGGCTGCAGGAATTTTACATAACAGCGGTCATTACATCAGCCATTCTGCTCACCACAAACATTCTTACTACTTAATTCGCAATGGAGAATTACTCGGTTATACAGAAACAGAGATAGAAATTATTGCTAATATAGCACGTTATCATCGCAAATCTCCCCCTAAGAAAAAGCACGAGAATTACCGCAACTTAGAGAAAAAGAATCATCGTCAAATTGTCAACCAATTGAGCGCAATATTAAGATTGGCAATTGCTCTCGACAGGCGGCAAATTGGAGCACTTAAACAAGTGCAATGTAAGTATAATCCTGAGTCAGAGGAGTTTAAAATCCAAATCTCTCCATATCATTCCGATGATGACTGCGCTTTAGAACTTTGGAGTTTGGATTACAAAAAAGGAGTGTTTGAGGAAGAATTTGGTGTGAAATTAATAGCAACTTTGGACCCTAATTCTGTTTTAGTAAATTGATAGTTATATCGTTACTTAACGTCTTAGATAAAGTTTGACTAAATTAACGTAGATGCACGGAGACAACATTGGAATTTGAATTGGGTGCTGTACCTCATAAGCTTCTAATCTGCTGTATCATTTTTTGTTAAGTTAAATATCTATTATGTAAATTTACTAAGCGTTTTCAACACATAATGTCACGCTACCACTTTTCGCTCATCAATCATTCATGACAAACAAGACCCCCGACTTCTCCAAAAAGTTGGGGGTCTGGATTGCTATAGTTGTTTAAGCTTCTTTTGAATCTCAAAATCGTCACTGCTACAAATAGTCTCTAAATCCACAACACGTTGCCGCAACTCAGAGACATTATTCATCAACTCAAAAATTTCGCCATTCCGGTGACTTTTCGTGCGCCAAACGACTACCGTACCTCCACTAGCTCCTAAAATCACAGCTAGTGGCAGAATCACACCACTTCCAGTTGACGTTACAAGTGGGATGCAAATAGCGAGCATTGCCGTGGCTAAGCCCCAGATAATAGCAGTCGTCGCAATTTTAGGACCATAACCTTCAGATTGACGTTTCATCTGTTTTTCCTATAGGAGTTTAGCGCTTCATTCACTACTCCTAAATTATCGGCAATGGCTTTAGTTGAATGTACTCGCCCTTACCATTAACGACATGTTCCGCTCCATGCCTTCCGCTTTGAACAACCTAACGCCCGTAAACAGCGTTGGGAGTTATTATCTAGCCGACCCACGCGCACCCTTAAATATAACAATCGGTTTTTACTGCTTTATACTACAAAATCAAGTTATATAATATACATATAGTTTGAAGATAAACGGATAAAGGGCATTTCAAAGGCATAATTTATTGCTATAAAAGAAAACTTCTAAGTAATTATGCTGTGTATTATTTTATAATACGGAATGTGGTACATATCACTTCTTCAACGGGGGCATCAACTTGTAACGCAGTGTTTTAATCAAGTCAATACTGACGATATCGCTACATCGCTCTGTAACAAGTATGAATTTCTTCACAAAACGACATAATTCGGTAAGATCAAGGAAAGTAATTTCTGCGTTTGTCTACAAAAAGGTACGTCTCAATCTCATGCAACTGAAGCTCAGTGCATCTCAACTTCCCTTCGGCTCGCTCTTGTTAATTGCACCTTTCTTCCTCTGGGGTACGGCAATGGTAGCAATGAAAGGAGTGATACCTCAAACCACACCCTTATTTATGGCTGGAATGCGTACATTACCAGCAGGGATGCTTATTCTTGTAGCAGCAATGCTCATGGGTAAACAGCAGCCGAAGGGTTGGAAAGCATGGCTGTGGATTACCTTGTTTGCCATAGTTGATGCGGCACTGTTTCAAGGCTTTTTAGCAGAAGGATTAGTTAGAACAAGCGCAGGTTTAGGATCTGTGATGATTGACTCTCAACCCCTAGCTGTTGCACTGCTGTCGTGGTGGTTATTCAAAGAACACATTGGTGTGTGGGGATGGCTGGGACTGGGATTGGGAGTCATAGGCATTAGTTTAATTGGTTTGCCTGATGATTTAATCTTCGATCTTATATCTTTTCGTACTCCCCATTCCCTACTCCTGACTTCCCACTCCCTACTCGAAAGTGGCGAATGGTTGATGCTACTAGCTTCCCTGAGTATGGCAGTAGGAACGGTAACAATTAGATTTGTCAGCCACCATGTAGATCCGATCATTGCTACAGGATGGCATTTAATTCTGGGTGGATTGCCTCTGTGGGGTCTTTCGTCAGTCGTCGAATCCCAGCAGTGGCATAATCTCGTGTTATTTGACTGGATGGGTTTGGCTTATGCTACTGTATTTGGCAGCGCGATCGCCTACGGATTGTTTTTCTATTTTGCCTCTAGTGGCAATCTCACCAGTCTAAGTTCTCTCACCTTCCTCACACCCATATTTGCCTTGATATTTGGGAATTTATTACTTAATGAAGTCCTAAGTCCACTACAGTGGATAGGAGTCATCATAACTTTAGTTAGCATTTATCTAATCAATCAGCGCGATGCCTTGGCACATACAGATTAGGTGGGGAGTTTGATTGAACAAATGACTTCACCGCAACCAGTGTTAGAAGCATCTCCTACTAAAGATAGAGTGTAAGGGTATAATGGGGAACTTAAGACTTTAAACAATCGACAACTACCTATCATATATTTGAGTCTAAGTAGTGGTTAGGGTGTATCCTTATGTTTTTCTTTTCTAGAAAAAAACCTAACATTGAATCAGCTTAAAGTTATCTTTGTATCGGTAACTTCCAACGCACGTCCTGGCTGAAAATTTTTATATGAGGCTAAGATATTCCTCTATTATTATACTCACCTGCCTGACTCATCTGGGTGTTGACGCCAGTAGAGCAGGTACACCCACACATGACCAAGCAAACGTAAGTATTAGAAAACTCACGTTTGCTAGTCCCACAGATACTCAAGAGCAGTCTATTCTTGAACTTGGGAGTACAGGTGTAGACGTCAAGGTACTGCAAACCCGACTGAAAAAGTTAGGTTACTACAATGGTCAGGTAGACGGGCAGTATGGCGAAAGTACGCGCTATTCTGTCGCTAAGTTTCAGCAAGCAAAAGACTTGATCGCAGACGGAATTACTGGTTCTCAGACTATCAATCGCCTGCAACAAGTGGCGGTTAAAAAAGATCCGCCTGCAAGTATCACTCCGATTGTAGAACCAACCAATGCAATCCGAAATAAGCCTTCTCGAGGGTTAGTCTGGTGGTCACTTGTTGGTGTGGGAGTTTTGGGAAGTATCGGCGCACTGCTGTATTTTGTCAGCTGGCTTTTGAAACTCAAAAAAGTAGAACATATCCAAACCGCAGACACGACCACGTCTTATCAGAATCATCTTAACCCAGTTATAGGCACAGCGAATAACCCGACACCACCACCACCCACAGAATTACTACCACCCGAAGCAACTTCTCACCTTACCAAAGTCAATATCGTTGACGAATTGATCGAAGATCTACGCAGTTTTGATCCTACGCAGCGACGAAAAGCTATTTGGGATTTAGGGCAGCAGGGAGACTCACGAGCAATTCAACCACTTGTAGAGTTGATGATGAATGCAGATTCTCAACAACGCAGCTTAATACTGGCAGCTTTATCGGAAATTGGCATCCGCACGCTGAAACCAATGAACCATGCATTGGCAATTTCCCTGCAAGATGAAAGCTCACAAGTCCGGCAAAATGCCATCCGCGACCTGACTCGTGTTTATGATATGATGGCTCAACTCAGCCAGATGTTGTCTCATGCAGCACATGACCCTGATGCTGAAGTACAGGCAACAGCACGATATGCTCTTACACAAATGAATCGTATTCGTGCTTTGCCTGATTCGGAAACACAGGTTGAAAGAGGAGATAACGAAAAAGGATAATATCATCAACGACTCCGGTCTAAAAACACGGAGCATCTAGCGAGGCTAGTTGTTTACGTGAAGTCTGCCGGGGGAAGCTTCCCTTGGGCTGTAGCTTCGCGACTTTAGGCATAGTTGACCAGCTTGAGTACCTTGAGTACTACGTTGCAGCAATTAAACGGACACAGATATCATAACCGTCTGGAAAATTTCTCAGAATGCATAACAAGCAACACTTAAAAAAAAATATTATTCCACCGCCTTTAAAACCTGGTGACCAATTACAGGTCATTGCCCCTAGTGGTGTCTTGCGAGAAATGGAGGCTTTTGAGGAAGGGGTAGAAATTTGGCGATCGCGTGGTTACCAAGTAAAAATTATTCCAGAGATAGTTGACAAATGGGGATATTTAGCAGGCGAGGACGAAAACCGTCGCCGTCAGCTAGCAATGGCATGGAAAGATCCCGAATGTCGCGGCATCCTGTGTGTCAGAGGTGGTTATGGTAGTACACGTCTTTTAGAGAATTGGACTTGGAGGGAAGAAGAGGAAGCAGACCGACAAGGAAACAAGGGCGACATGGAAGAGTATTCTTGTACTACTTTACGACCTCACTCTCTACAAACCAACGCCACTTACGGCACTCGTTTAGATACCCGCTACGCAGTGGCTCCTCCTTACTCTTCTCAAACCAAATGGCTAATTGGCTTTTCTGACATTACGGCTCTACTTTGGAGCCTTTATAATGTAGGAATTTCTGGTGTGCATGCGCCTGTGTTGACAACTCTTGCGGCAGAACCAAATTGGTCGCGGCAACGATTGTTTGATTGGGTGGAAGGTCGTTCTCTCCCACCTTTACAAGGCTGTGGTTGGGGTGGAGGTGTAGTAAATGGCACTTTGCTTCCTGGGAATCTGACAGTAGCAACCCATCTTTTAGGCACGCCATTGCAACCAAATTTTGATAATGTAATTCTTGCCTTAGAAGATGTGACAGAAGTGCCTTATCGGATCGACAGGTTACTAACGCAATGGCGAATGAGCGGAGCTTTGCAAAATGTCAAGGGGATTGCATTAGGTCGCTTTAGTCGTTGCGAATCGCCACCGAAAATTCCCAGTTTTACTATTGAAGAAGTTTTGCGCGATCGCTTGGGTGATTTAAATATCCCTATTGTTTCTAACTTGCCTTTTGGTCACGACGGAGCGAACGCAGCTTTACCAGTAGGTATGACCGTAACTTTAGATGCCGAGCAGGGAAGATTGGATATCACCCCATCATAGGTGATTGTAGTGTCTTGACCAATAACTCGTTGCTCCTAGTAATTATTCTTCCTCTGTAAGAGCCGCATCAAAAACCTGTTGTGCGCTAAACCTAAGATTGGGGAAAGAAGGCGAGACAATCACGTCATTGCCACGAAACATTCTTTTCACATATTCGTGATCAACCAGTTCGCAGATAAAAATTGTAGGTTCTTTAGGATTGCCTATAAATTCTCGTCCCCCCAACGCGGCATAATCTACAATCCAGTACTCAGGGATGCCGATTATTTCATAGTCAGCAAATTTTTTATGATAATCGTCACGCCAATTATTACTCACCCTTACGGGTGACGCGCGAGTACGCGCTACCGGTGCGCTAACGTCAGTTGCTTCAACGCGGGGAACCCGCACGCCCTTCGGGTTCGCCAGTCGCCTACGGAGGGAAACCCTCCTGCAGCGCTGGTCTCACCAGATGCCTGCGACGGGAAACCCGTCTTCAGCACTGGCTCCGCAACGCACTGACTCACAATCTCAATCGCTAGCGGTATAGATGCACCAAACATAACGGTTGATTCTTTTGTCCATAGCGGTTCGTTAACAAGATTTTTACGATTTAGTAGCAAAATATCAGGGGAGTAGCCTGATTCATTTTCGGGTGGCTTGACTAGTGCAGTTTTGGGTAGGAAGTACGGTAATTTTAACCGTTTGTATTCAGGCACAAGCTCCTCAACTAAAAAACCAACAACTCCTTCATGACCTCCCACGGGTTGTACCATTTCAACAATTACTCCATCACGTAATTCGTAACGTCCTCCTTCAGGACGCCACGCCGCAAATTCTTCAAATGTTACTAGTTTAGGTAAGGTTTGGGTCATCGTCACAACTTCCAGATATATTTGACTTTAACATCCGGAGAAAATCAAACCTCTAGTTTTAGGGTTTTTATCATTGTTATATAGATCTGGTATAAGTCCGCATAATCGCATACGATAAAAGTGGAGAGTGCAAACAGAACTAATGCCAAAACGAATTAGTGTAGCCACACATTTAAGTATCAGTGAGCTAGAGCAACGCTACCGCAGTGCGAAGGATGGAGTAGAAAGCCGCCAGTACCAGATTATATGGTTACTAGCACAAGGCAAGAAAACTGAAGAAGTGGAAAAAATAACAGGATATAGCAGAACATGGATGTATACATTGGTCAAAAGGTATAACGAGTTAGGTATTGAAGGATTAGGCGATCGCCGACAGTTTAACAAAGGTTCAAAAGCGCTTGTGGATGATATTCATCAGGCACAGTTATGGCAGGTTTTACAAGGAAACGCCCCAGACGGAGGATTGTGGAATGGTCGTAAAGTCGCTGATTGGCTCACGAACTTAACTGGAAAAAAAATTAGCCGCCAAAGGGGATGGGAGGTTTTACAGCAAATGACATTTCGATTACGAGTACCTCGCTCAAATCACACCTAAACGGACTCGGATGAACGGCTTAAAACCGCTCATCCACAACCAGAAATTTAATGATGGTTCGTCCTTCTCCTCTCCCAAAGGAGAAGAGAGATCGCTAACGTTTCGGACTTACCAGTTATGTAACATTTATGTGAGGAGCCAATTACTAATGTCAAGTAATACAATTGTTGACCACACTCCGGAAGTTTCAGTCATATTATGTACTTACAATCGAGCAAAATACTTAAATAATTGTATTAATAGTGTCATAAATCAGACTTTTAATGATTGGGAACTCATTGTTGTTGATGATGGTAGTCAGGACAACACCTTTGAAATTGTCAATAATTATATTCAAAATTTTAAAAATATCCGTTATTTAAAACATCAGAATCAAAAGTTATGGTATGCCAAAAATGCAGGTGTTCAGGCTTCCTTTGGTAAATACATCACATTTATTGATAGTGATGATACTTATAAAAGCAATCATCTGAAATCGCGACTTGAATATATGAATAATTATCCAGAGATTGACTTGATTGAAGGTGGATTTGAAACAGAGGAAGAGGTTTGGGTCGCAGATTATTTTCAAGCCGGGAAAAAGATTAATCTTCGAGAATGCGTTTTAGGTCCAACGTTCTTTGGAAAAAGACATGTATTTTTTGAGTTAAAGGGATTTAATAATATTCCTTATGGAGAAGACACAGATTTATGGTATCGTGCTGAAAAAATATTTAAAACTCAAACCCTGACAGAACCACAAACTTATGTTTATACAAGAGCAGAAACTAGCATAACTAAAAGTTTTGTAGAGAATCTAGAAAGTGTAAATAATTCGTGAAAGTAGAGAAACTCACTGTCTTAAAGAAAGCGATTCTCTATTATGTTTAAATTTTGGCAAATGATGTAAGATTGCTATATTTGATAATATTCGACTATTTAGCATGAAAATCACTCTTTTTCCACACCAAATAAAAAAAATATCGCGGCTACTAGGAATCATCCTAAGTTTGTGTCTACTCTTATCTAGTTGTCAGATTCCTGTAAAGAATGACGGAGTTATACATCTGACACTATGGCAAGGAATCAATCCTCCGGCTAATCGGGATGTGTTTCAAAAACTGGTAGATAAATTCAATCAGGCTCATACTGATATTCAAGTAGAATCTATCTACTCAGGTCAACAACTGCCGAAAATATTGACAGCAGTCGTTGGCAATGTGCCTCCAGATATCCTGTTATTGTACCCAGAAATAACGGGTCAGTTAGTCGAATTAGGAGCAATTCAACCTTTAGATGATTGGCTCTTAAAGTCACCGTTGAAGACGCAAATCAACTCCAACCTATTTGAAGAAATGCAGTTAGACGGTCATATATGGTCAGTGCCACTATATACCAGTAACATAGGCATTTTTTATAGACCAAAGCTTTTTGAAGCTGCAGGAATCACTCAAACACCCAAGAATTGGGAAGAGTTACGGCAAGTTGCTAAAAAACTAACGATAGATCGTAACGGTGACAATCGTCCAGAACAGTATGGAATGTTACTTCCTCTAGGTAATGGAGAATGGACTGTCTTTAGTTGGTTTCCCTTTTTACTCAGTGCTGGAGGAGAGATAGTGACAAACAACCGACCGAATTTAGTTTCTTCGGGCGCGATCGCCGCCTTACAATTTTGGCAAGACCTTTTGAAAGATGGTTCCGCAAAGCTTTCGGCTCCAGAAAGAGGTTACGAAGAAGATAACTTTATCGCCGGTCGTGTTGCTATGCAAATTACAGGACCTTGGACATACATCACAAAGTCTAATGTTGATTACGGGGTATTTCCCATACCTGCAAGCACCAAGCAAGCTTCGGCGATCGGCAATGGAAATCTGTATGTCATGAATGCCACACCAGCCAGAAAGCAAGCTGCACTTAAGTTTTTGGAGTATGTTTTGAGTGAAGAATTTCAATTAGAGTGGAGTATGGGAACAGGTTTTGTACCAGTTAACTCTAGAGCAGCTCAAAGCAAAGTTTATCAGCAATTCGTCAGCCAAAAACCAATGTTAAAAGTGTTTCTAGAGCAAATGCCTGTCGCCCACGCTCGACCTATTATTGCTGGCTACAGTCGTCTATCGGACAGTCTCGGTCGTGCGATTGAGGCAACAATGCTGGGAGAATCTCCAGAAAAAGCTCTTCATTCAGCTCAAGAACGTTTGGAAGTTTATTGGGATAACAAGTAATCTGTGACATCTCTTACACCAACACCTCAACCACTGGAGTACAAGCAATTCCTGCTTCAAGGGATTTAGGGCGTCGTATAGTGCTGATGTTTAAATTTAAATAATGATATAATTTTATACTTAAATATAAATGTTTTCCCGTATGATTTTCTATATAGTAGATTTTCAATTTTCGATTTAAGATAATGGCAGAAGCTCTATAGCCTACTTCAGCACAAACTTTGACTTGTTTTATTAGTCGTGATGGTACTTGGAAATTTGAGACTTGATATATGGGTACACCAAATTTTGCACAAATGACCTCTACTGAATTACGAGAGTATCTCAAAAAACATCCCAACGATAAACAAGCATTTCATGCTCGGATGGACAAGATTTATGCAAATCCTAATAGCACTTGGTATGCCTCTCAAGATATTGCAGGTGAGGAAGAATTAAGGAAAGCTATTGAAAAAGAACGCCAGTGTGACGATTCCACATATTAACGCTCTAATGTAGCGATTTTCTAGTAAGAACTACTGAGATGGTAAGTTTCTTTTCAACTGACACAAGCCGAGTGCTGGAATAACTCCCAGAATTAATGCAGTCAATCCTTGTCCACTTACATACAATATTTGAGCGCTATGTACTTCTGGAAACTCTTGAACAAAGGAAAGTAACCAAACCAAGAGACTGATCGATAAGAATGAAATTGAAGGCAGAAAATTCCACCACCAAGCACTCTTAGTGTGTCGTCGCAGTACCAGCCACTGGAAAAAACCTAACCAAATTCCAGAAAGAATATACGCAAGGGTTGACAAAATTCCCAAAATAACGATTTCACTAGGAAATAAAGTTTTATTTAAAGATAAAGCAATAGATGAAATGGAGTTAATCCATGCAGCAGAAACGCCGTTGCAAATCAGCCAACCTACGCAGGTAGCAAGCATCCACAACCAACCTGATACATATTGGTGCAGGACGATCGCCTGATCTGCGCCAAAAATAACTGCAAACACAAGACCACTCAAGTATTTTCCTAAAGTGTATGATATTTGCTGCTGTAGGAAAGCTGGTGGCAAAATCTCCATAATGGTTCTTTCTATGAGCATACTGATGATTCCACCTACAATCCACCCAATAATGGTCATTAAAGTAAATTGGAAAAAAAATCTCTGACGCAGGTTGCGAGGAATCAAAAAGCTTTGCTGTCTGGGAACACTTTTTGTCGCGCCTCTTTCATAAGGGCTGTTTGAGTCGGTTTGCATAAATTTTATTAGTAGCGTTACGTACCAAACGCATAATAACCTTACACCGGAGAAGGCGATCGCCGGAGCAAGACTTCTTAGTTGGTGATGTCCGGTTAAATTAACGGATTGCACAAGCACTCCGATCACTTGCGGCTAAAGAGGGAGAAAAAGCTGTGCTTTTGAAAAAGCACAAACCGGGAATGATAAGCTAAACAATGACATAAAAAAGAGTATAGGACGAAGTATTAAATGGGTATTTCCTCATACGATCCCCATCTCCTCAGGGTAGCTCGTGGTGAAGTATTAGACCGTCCACCTGTATGGATGATGCGACAGGCGGGACGATACATGAAAGCTTATCGAGACTTGAGGGAGAAGTATCCTTCTTTTCGCGAGCGTTCGGAAATCCCGGAGGTGGCGATTGAAGTTTCCTTGCAACCTTGGAAAGCTTTTCAACCAGACGGAGTAATTTTGTTTTCCGATATCGTTACTCCCCTGCCAGGTTTGGGGATTGAGATGGATATTGCCGAAGGTAAAGGACCAATCATTGACTCGCCCATTCGTACTCAAGAACAAATCGATAACCTGCACGAATTAGAACCAGAAGTCTCGCTGCCGTTTATCAAAACAATTTTGCAAGCTTTGCGGCAGGAAGTGGGCAATAAATCGACAGTATTAGGCTTCGTAGGTGCACCTTGGACATTGGCAGCTTACGCGGTAGAAGGAAAAGGTTCTAAAACCTACTCCGCCATTAAAGGCATGGCGTTCTCAGACCCAACAATTTTGCATCAACTGCTGGCAAAATTAGCAGATGCGATCACTATTTATGTCCGCTACCAAATTGACTCAGGCGCTCAAGTCGTGCAAATGTTCGATTCATGGGCAGGTCAATTAAGCCCTCAAGATTATGATACCTTTGCTCTCCCCTACCAAAAACAAGTTTTTCAACAAGTCAAGGAAACTCACCCAGATACACCCTTGATCCTTCTGGTAAGTGGTAGTGCGGGTGTTTTGGAAAGAATGGGCTCATCCGGTGCAGATATTGTCACTGTAGATTGGTCGGTGGATATGGCAGACGCACGCGCCAGATTGGGAAGCCATATGAAAGTTCAGGGAAATCTCGACCCTGGTGTACTATTCGGTTCTAAAGAGTTTATCCGCGATCGCATCCGCGATACAGTTCGCAAAGCTGGCAGTGGTGGACACATTCTCAATTTAGGTCATGGTGTTCTTCCGGAAACCCCAGAAGAAAATGTCGCTTTCTTCTTTGAAACAGCAAAGCAACTTCAGGCTTCGGGAGTAGGGAGTAGGGAGTAGAAGGAGAGGGGGGGGAAAGGGAGAGAGGGAGAAGAAATTGCATCGGTAATCATGTACTGCGGAACTTTTTACTTCATTCCTAACTCTTAACTCGTGTAAGGGAGGATTTTGTAAGATGTTGTGAACGATTACGCGATGTTCTTTCTATTAAACACGCCTCCTGTACGGGCAGGTTTAACCAGATAACTTACCTGTTCCAAAATTAATCGTTAAAACCTGCCCCTACTTTTGATGATGAGCCAAAAACGAGTTTTAGTGACGGGTGCTAGTGGTTGTATTGGTCACTATATATCTGAAGTTTTGATTCAAGAAACCAATTACGAACTCTATCTACTGGTAAGAAACCCAAGTAAACTGCAAGTTGATACTCAAACACGTCCGGGGATCACTGTTTTGCAAGGTGATTTGCAGGAAATCAGCGCTTTTGCTGATTTGCTGAAAACCATAGATATTGCCGTACTTACAGCGACAGCTTGGGGTGCACCTGGAACATATGATATTAATGTATTTAAGACCTTAGAGTTGCTCGAACTGTTAGATCCGCTCAGATGCGAACAGGTAATATACTTTTCTACTGCGAGCGTTTTAGATCGCCACAATCAACCCTTAAAAGAAGCAGGGGAACTGGGGACAGATTATATCCGTTCTAAATATGACTGCTTGCATCGACTTCCGAAACTAGTGATCGCATCTAAAATTACCACTGTCTTTCCAACTTTAGTCATGGGTGGCGATCATCACAAACCATATTCTCACCTGACGAATGGGATACCAGAAGTCACAAAATATATAAACTTGATTCGCTTTCTCCAAGCAGATGGTAGTTTCCACTTCATTCACGGGCAAGATATTGCCACTGTTGTAAAATATTTAATCGATAATCCTCCTAAAAAAGACGAATCGCGATATTTTGTTTTAGCTCAAGCACAATTAACCGCTAACCAAGCCGTTGAAGAAGTTTGTTCATACCTTGGCAAAAAAATTTACTTTCGTATCCCCCTATCTTTATCGCTAGCCAATCTGTTAATCCTTGTGTTCCGCATTCAAATGGCTGCCTGGGATAGGTTTTGTATGAACTATCGGCATTTTACTTACCACAATATCATTAATCCCGCCAGTTTTGGTTTGCCAAATTACTGCGCGACGATGAGTGAAGTTTTGAAAACGAGTGGTGTTGAGGAGAGGTGAGTGAGGCAGAGGCATAAAGTTTTAGGATGCAACTCATGCGTGTGACATGAGATTGAGTCTGGTTGAAGTCTATCAACCAAGTATTTTATTTCTATCCAAGCTCCCAACAGGAGTGTAAGATTACCGATATATAGCAGTTGCCAGGTTTCTTAGGACATCAATTAATTATAAAACACGGAAACCAAGGGACAATCACACGCCTGCTCCCTGCTAGAATGCTCCCTGCTATAAGTGGATCTCCTTTCTTGGCTCTCTTGGCGTCTTCTCTTCTCAGTAGCACAAGACGCTACGTCTAAGGACGTAGCGTCAGCCAAGGCTGTTTTTTATATCAGTATTCATGTCTTGCGGAAAGGGAGTAGTTCGTATCTTTATTTCTTGCCAAGAATGACATCTTCAAGAAGATTTATCCCATATTTAGAGAGATTACTTGTCCATTTTTCTTTCATAGGATTATGAGTACTAACTCTAAAACCGACACTTTCTAATCGTTGTAGATAGTCTTTGCTATATATTCTAACGTGATCTCTCTGTCCAAAGGCTTTTTCTCTTTCTTCGGGAGAAGTTATTGAAAAATCTTCGTAAGTTTCTTCCAGAACTAATGAAATTGGAACCTGTAGTATTGCCCACCCTCCTGGTTTTAAAATTCTATGTAACTCTGACATGGCAGTTATGTCATCATGAATATGCTCCAAAACATGGTTACAAATAATGACATCAAAAATATTATCTTGATAAGCAAGGCTTGTAATATCCAACGTTATACATTTTTCCAAATGACTATAGTGGTTGTATAACGAGGGAAATTTGTCTCCAGCTATATACTCAATATTAGATTGAGAAGACAAAACAAAACTTAAATTTTTCTCGGGAGCTACGTGTAAGAGTTTTATTTTGTTTTGTGTTGAAAAGATTTCTGATGACTTCTCAGTCAAATAAAGTAGCAGTAATCTTTCTCTATCTGTGGAATAGCATCCTGAACAAACACAAAGTCGGTATCCCGCACCAATCACTTTGTTTTTTTGTAAAACAGGAAAATCAAAACCAAAAGGAAGCAGTTCCTGGAAAGAGCTATTGCAATATAAGCAAGAAAAATTTTCCATGTCAAAGGCTTTTATTTTACCAAGTTATAATCAATTTGTGAAACTTGGTAATTTTATCATGTTGATCATACGATATGATTAAAGATAGGCAAGAAGCAGAGTAAATTTTCTTAAGCTTTAGTCGTTTAACTCAGTCGAAAAAGTAACTAAGATAGTTGATGATACTGAGATTTTTTGAGATCAAATAAGCTTGTAGGAATTCAGTAGCTATTATAATTACAAGAGATTATCCTGACGCAATTAGTGCTAAATCTTCTGCTGAATAGGAAGTTCTATGATAAATTCCGTACCTACACCAAGCGCGGAAACACAATTTATCTGCCCTTGATGTTTCTCCACCACAATTTGACGGCTGATTGACAATCCAATTCCCGTACCTTTTCCGATTGATTTTGTGGTGAAGAAAGGGTTGAAAAGTTTACTGTGGACTTCTTCTGTCATCCCAGCACCATTATCGGCAATCCGAATTATAACTTGACGACTATCTAAAATCTCAGTGCAAATGCGAATCTTGAAATTTGGGATTTCAGATTTTGGATTTTGAATTGGGGTTTGTTTTTCTTTCTGCGTCTCCTCAATCGCATCAATTGCATTGGTTAAGAGATTCATAAACACTTGGTTGAGTAAACCCCCGTAACACCTCACCATAGGCAAGTTGCCATATTCTTTGACAATCTCAATAGCGGGTCTGTTTGGCTGAGCTTTCAGTCGATGCTGTAAAATCATGAGGGTAGTGTCTATGCCCTCATGAATGTCTTGCAGTGTCATTTGTGAGGTGTCTTGGCGCGAGAAATTACGCAAGCTCCGGACAATTTCCTTGATGCAGTGGGAACCTAATTTCAGCGAATTAAGCATTTTGGGCAAATCTTCTTGGAGAAACTCTAAGTCAATCGCTTCTATCTCTTCTTGGATTTCCTTGACTGGCTGGGGATAGTTGTGCTGGTAAAGGTTAATGAGATTGAGTAAATCGTGAACGTAATTGCTGGCGTGGCAAAGGTTGACATTAATAAAATTAACCGGATTATTAATTTCATGAGCAATACCCGCCACCATTTGTCCTAAATTAGATAATTTTTCGCTTTGAATAAGTTGTATTTGAGTATCTTGAAGTTCTTGCAATGCACTTTCTAGTTGAGCGGCTTTTTCTCTTTCTCTCACTTCCGATTGTTGCCCAGCCTGATTTTTCACGAATAGTTCTTGGGCGTAACTTTGTAAATCTTTGTAGAGGTTAGCATTTTCAATAGAAATTGAAATTTGGGAGCATAATAGAGAGAGAACTTGTAGGATATTATGTGTAAAAGCATCTCTCGTTACGCGATTTTCCAGGTAGAGAATGCCTGTAAGTTTGTCTTGATAAACTATTGGCAAACTTAAAACAGACTTTGGTTGATACTTGAGTATGTAAGGATCGTTGGTAAATAATCCTTCTTGTACAGCATTATTAAGGACTACTGTATCCTTAGTTCTTTCTACGTAATTAATTAGAGAGCTAGGTGAATGCTGGTATTCATCAACAGCTATAAAAGGAAAGACAACTACCTTCTCTAATTCCATAGAACTTTCAGCCGCCAAGACAAGTTTATTGGATATTTGTAAAAACAGTAACCCTTTTTGGACTCCTGTATTTTCCGTAACAACATGCATTAATTTATCGATTAACTTCTCAAGAACTATTTCTTCAGAAATCGCTTGAGATGCCTTTAAAACTATAGATAAATCAAGCGCGACTAAACTTTCTGATGTTGTTGGTTTATTTGTCTGATTTACCGAAACTTCTGTTTTTTCTTCATCAGTGATTCTAGAAAGAAACTGGGGATAGTTTACTTCACCTACGTTCCAAGACGGATTTTGTGGAAAGTTGTAAGGAGGAGCCAGTGCTGTAGGAGGGTTTCCCTCCGTAGGCATCTGACGTCGGTTTCCCTCAGTGGCAAATTTTCCAAGACGGTTTTTGGATTGAGCTTTCTCCTGAGATCCTGTAGCCAATTGTTCAAATGCTGTTAATAAGGCTTCTACTTCTTGCTCTCTACCAGAAAGTTTTTGAGAAATGAGGAGTTGACTAGATAAATCCTGTGTTCCTACAATAAAGTTAAGTATATTACCTGTTGTCTGTAATTGAGTCAAACAAAACTCCAGATCGTACTTAATTCCTAAGGCAGTTTGATATCTATCTTCAGCATTTTTCGCTAATAATTTCATCACGATTTCAGAAACCGCTACGGGAACTTCTACATTGATTAGATGGGGTGGAATTGCTTTTTCAGCAATGTGACAATGTACTAGTTCTATTGTGTTTGTAACGAATGGTAGTTGATTGGTGAGAAGCTCATAAAAAGTGACTCCCAAAGAGTAGTAATCAGTATGGTAATCAATCAACCTATTCATTCTTCCGGTTTGCTCCGGAGACATATAAGCTAAAGTACCTTCAAGTATATTAGTATAATTTTCTTTAGATAAACTTGAGGCAAGCGCAAAATCAGTAATCTTAACTTGTCCTGTTTCCGGATTAATAATAATATTTGAACTTTTAAGATCTTTATGAGTAATTTGTCTTGCTTGCAACTCGGCTAATGTTTGTGCTAACTGAATTGCTATTTTGAGAAAATCTATTAAATCAATTTTTTTATATGTAAGATAGTGTTGTAGTGATTGCCCATCTACATCTTCCAAAATTAGGGCTAACCCGTTTCCATAGTTTTCTAAACTTAATGGTTTGACAATTCCCTCCAAATCTAAATTCTTGGCTATTTGATATTCATGTTTTATGAAAGCAATTTCTTCTAATGTTGGGTACTCACTTTTAAAAGTTTTAATAATGACTGATTGTTGTTTTCGGAGAGATTTACCTCGATAAATAACTGTATGATCACTGTGATAAATTTCTTGAATAACTTCATATTCGATCATTCTGTGCATATTACTTACCCTGTATCAGGAAGAGCGGCTCTGATATATTTTTGACACACAGATAAGCTGTTGACTGCGATCGCGATCACTATACAGTTATATATACTCATACTACTAATGGGTAATAGGGAATAATTTCTTCCCCATTCCTATGTGCTTTGGGACTCATATCTTGCCCCAGGAAAAATTGATGTCCTTTAGTCACTCAGTATTAAAATTAAAATCCTTTATTTATCGAGAAAAGCTAAAAAAAGAATGTAGCTTTATCCCGCATCTTTATTATGTTTTATGGAATTATACGTAAACATGAGATATACAGCACTTACCATCCTTAAGTATCCATCTGTTTGAATTAAAGCGCCTCGAAGAGCGCCTTATCAGCAACCAACAGAAGAACGTAAGCGATTACGACTCTCTTTCACTGAATCAACTTCTGGGGAAGTTTTTTTTGGAATTGGTATTATTTTTATGGATCTCCCTAGGAGTTGAATTCTCAGATTTAGAATCTCAGAGTCATTTAACAAAACTTCTTTACTAAACTTCATGTTTCTTTACACGATAGTGAGTAAACAGTTAAACTTCATTGCAAAGTCGGAATAAAGACAAAATAAGCATGATAAATATTAATGTGAATCAACAGCACAACAAATGTAGAGGAGAACACAGTGGCAATGGAATCAAATTTGTTAATCGGCACAGCAGCAGTGCGTGAAGACTTTAGTGAATACGTTGCTCACTTACAACTTCATATGGCTCTGCAAGCCCGCAATCTGGTTCCGCCCTTGAAGCAGACACTCGAAGACAGTCGAGAACAATTACTTCATCAAACCCAAGCCAATTTTGAAAAGCTCGTTTCTCGTCATTATTAAGAAATATTGTCAAAAAAAATAGAATAGGATAGGGGCAGGTTTTGTTGGGTAAACGAAGACAGCCGTTCTCAACATATCTGCTTTTTGCGATTATTTATGAAAATCACCCTTTTGGATGGACGGCTTGGAGCAGAAAGCCGTTAAAATTATAGCAGCAGTTCATCTGATCCAGTTACTTAAAGGCTGAATGGCGGCTCGAATGAAAATGACTTCATTGCTTCCTCGAAATCTCAGCGTTATTATCCGACCAGTCCAACATCGGGACTTGGATGGAATTGAGCGCCTAACAAAAGAGTCATTCGCAGCCTACACCCCCAAGGGCGCTAGTGTTGCAAGTAAGCAAGTACAAGGACTGCGCCGTTGGTTTGGGTTCCTCAAGTTTTTAAGTTGGTTTCCCAACCCACTCCAGTATCGTTTTTGTGCTTATGTAGCAGAACAGGGGCGTACGCTTCTAGGGATGGTTCAAGTATCGCCCTTTAACCGCACCAGAAGTACGTGGCGAGTAAACCGAGTGATGCTAGATCGTGCTACAGATAATCTTGGAATTGGCTCGCAACTTTTACGGCATTGCTTTGAGTCGATTCTAGAAGCTCGCACATGGATATTAGAAGTCAACATCAATGATAAAGATGCGTTGGCACTTTATCGGCAAAACGGATTTCAGCGCCTAGCAGAAATGACTTACTGGGAAATTACACCAGAGTTACTGGCTGAATTAGGCAAATCAGAGCCAGACTTGCCTAATTTACTACCAGTAAGTAACGCTGATGCTCAATTGCTATATCAATTAGATACAGCGTCAATGCCACCGTTGATGCGGCAAGTCTTTGATCGCCAAACTCAAGACTTTAAAACAAGTTTGTTTGGCACTTTAACTGATGCAATCAAACAGTGGTTGAGCAAAACAGAAGTCGTAAGTGGTTATGTATTTGAACCACAGCGCAAAGCAGCAATCGGCTATTTTCAGATTTCCCTAGACAGGAAAGGTCAAGAACCATATGTAGCAACACTCATGGTTCATCCAGCATACACTTGGCTGTATCCAGAGTTACTATCCCAACTTGCTCGCATTGCACAGGATTTTCCCAAGCAAGTGTTGCAACTAGCTTCAGCCGACTACCAACCTGAGGGAGAAGAGTATTTGGAGCAAATCGGGGCAAATCGGATCGAACACACTTTAGTCATGTCTCGCTCGGTATGGCATAAGGTACGTGAGTCGAAATTTGTCTCCTTGGAAGGGATTCAGTTACCCGAGATGTTGCAAGGTTTGCAACCAGCACGCAAACCAATACCGGGTGGGATGTCATGGGTACCAACACAGCAGATGGTATCAGATAGATCAGTGCCTAACAATTTATCTTGCAGTAACTCTAGCTTAGAAGCACAACGCCCACCTGAGTCAGCTGATGCAGCGCAGGAGTAGTTGAGAGAGGATGTGTGAAACAACAGCACAAAATCAAGGAGGGAATGGGGAATTACCACATACGCTCTCCACACCTCCGAATGAAATTAGAAGTAACAAGCAGCCCTCGTCTTTTATTTCCGCTTTGGGTTTAGATGTCGGTAGCAAGCGTATTGGTGTTGCTGGGTGCGATCGCACTGGACTCATCTCGAGCGGTATAACTACAATTGAACGTAAATCGTTCGATTTAGATGTGGCGAAAATAAAACAATTAGTCGATGAGCGTGAGGTACAAGTTTTAGTCGTCGGTCTACCTTATTCAATGGATGGTTCATTGGGATTTCAGGCTCACCAAGTGCAAAAGTATATCACAAAAGTGGCCAAGGTTCTCAAATTACCTGTGGAGTACGTAGATGAGCGCTTGACTTCATTTCAAGCAGAGCAGATGTTAATATCTGAAAACCGTTCGCCATCACGTCATAAAGAATTAATTGATCGTAAAGCCGCAGCTTTGATTTTGCAACAATGGCTGGACATGAAGCGAGCTAGCTCCAAAATCGAAAGAGGTCTTTGCTGACCATTATATCTTTTTGCATGATATTCTAATACTGATAAACCAGAAAAATTGTTATTTGATTGACATTAACTGTTAAAAAACAGTTGAGCAACTTCTATAAATTACTGGTATATATAATTCCACACCTTGGCTATGTCTCCCTCACAATTTCCTGAAGAAAATGATAATGCTCAAGTCGGTTCCATCATTTTGATGGATGAGCAAGAGCGATCGCTCGAATGTTATATTGAACATTCGCTAGTCGTGGATGAGCAAGAGTATGTTTTACTTCTTCCAGTTGATTCACCTGTGGAAATTTTTGCTTGGCAAGGTGATGGCGAAGAAGAAGAAGCTATTCTTGTAGAAGATGATCAGATAATTGACCAAATTTTTGGGACGGCTCAAGCTGTTTTAGCCGAACAAAATTTGCTACTGAAAAACACGGCTTACGCTCTCACCGTCGCTGGTGAATTACCACCAGTAGAAGAGTCAGAACTCTTTACCTTAGAAATCGAAGATGACAATGCTGATTTGGAACCAGAGCAATTACAGCTACTAACAAGCTTTTACTATGAGGATCGGGAGTATGCAATTTACACTCCCCTCGATCCACTGTTGTTTTTTGCACGGACATCGAAAACGGGTAATCATGTATTACTGTCTCCAGAAGAGTTCCGCAAAGTTCAACCGCTTTTAGAAGAACATCTGTTCAACGAAGTTGAATAAAGGCTGGTAATAGGCAATTCATGAGTAGGTTATGGGTATGGGAAATCGCACGAAAGAATATATCACCAATAACCCATTCCCTTTTTCCCAAATACCAACCTCAAGAAAAGCTTAACGGCTGTACACTTACTTCTATTGCTATAAGTGAGGAGTTAGGAGTTATGAATTTAAACTTTTAACTCCTTACTCGTAACTAATAAATTATTAATTCATGAGTGAACTATGCGCTGGAATAAACTTTTACAGCCTGACTTGATATTACAAGGTTCAGTGTTGAATCTCACTCCAGAAATCATCCAAAAATACGAATTGAAGGGATTGGTGTTGGATGTCGATGAGACTTTAGTACCGGTAAGAGCAGCGTCAGCATCCCCAGAATTGAAACAATGGGTTGAGCTTGTACGCTCTTGCACAACACTTTCGTTGGTAAGTAATAATCTTAGTGAATACCGTATTGGTGGAATTGCTCGTTCTCTCGATCTTCCTTACTTCTTAGGTGCAGCTAAACCCTCACGACGTAAAATTAGGCAAGCACTTAAGACAATGAATCTGCCAGTAAATCAAGTAGGGATGGTGGGCGATCGCTTATTTACAGATATAGTCGTGGGTAATCGCATGGGAATGTTTACAATCCTAGTCGAACCAATTGTTCATTCAGATGCCGCTTTGCGTTCCCATCCAATCCGCAATTTTGAAGTCTGGGTTTCGGAAATTTTAGGAGCTTCGATTACTCCTAAAAACAAAGATTTATCAAAGTTTACAAATCGTCACAAAAATTAAGTATAAAGAAATAATTAAAAAAGTTAGGAAAGAGACAAAAAGCGGCGATTATTATGAGTATAAATAATATGGAGTCAGCTAATTAAAGACTCTAGCAATAGTAAGTTAACATACATTCGTAAAGCGTCAGCCTTCAATTATAGAAGGACTGGCGCTTTACAATTTTAGTGAGGAGTTAGGAGTTGAAAATCATAAATGATAACTCATAAAGTTTTATGACCAAAGTTGAGAGTGAAGAGTTAAAATTCATAACTCATAACTCATAATTCCTAACTCCTAACTTTTGTGATGATCCAAACAATAGTCGTTAAAATCGGTACGTCTAGCCTTACCCAACCAGAAACTGGACAGCTAGCGCTTTCCACCATCGCTACTTTAGCAGAAACCCTCTCACACTTACGACGTATTGGTCATCGAGTGATTTTAGTTTCCTCAGGTGCTGTAGGTGTGGGTTGTGCGCGTTTAGGATTAACAGAACGCCCAAAGGCGATCGCATTGAAACAGGCAGTAGCAGCTATAGGGCAAGGCAGGTTAATACGGATATACGACGATTTATTTACAACTTTGCAACAGCCAATTGCCCAAGTTTTGCTGAGCCGTAGCGATTTAGTAAGGCGTAGCCATTATCTTAATATCTACAATACCTTTAAAGAATTACTGGCACTAGGAGTCATTCCGGTAGTGAATGAGAATGACACAGTAGCAGTAGAAGAATTGAAATTTGGAGATAATGACACCCTTTCGGCTCTGGTTGCCAACGTAGTACAAGCAGATTGGCTATTTTTACTTACTGATGTAGATCGCTTATACTCAGCCGATCCCCGTTCTGTACCAGACGCCCAGCCAATTAGTTTAGTAAAAAACATTAAGGAATTAGCACAATTACAGGTAAATACAGGCACCCAAGGTTCCCAATGGGGAACTGGTGGTATGTTGACAAAAATTTCTGCAGCCAAAATTGCTACTGCATCTGGAGCTTATACCGTAATTACCGAAGGAAGGTTTCCTAACAATATCTTAAAAATTATACAAGGAGAACCTATTGGGACTCACTTTGAGCCAAAACCAGAACCGACTTCTGCGCGTAAACTCTGGATAGCATACGCTTTAGTACCTCTGGGAAAATTGTATTTAGATGACGGAGCAGTAGTAGCAATTTCTCAATCTGGGAAGTCTTTGTTAGCAACTGGTATTACAAGAGTGGAAGGGGAGTTTGATAGTCACGATGCAGTACTGTTGTGCAACCAAAGCGGTAACGAAATCGCCAGAGGACTCGTAAACTACACTAATGTGGAATTGCAAAAAATTAGCGGTCGTCATTCTCGCGAAATTGCCGCTATCTTAGGTTATGAAGGTGCAGAAACAGTCATTCACCGAGACAATTTGGTCATAACTTAACATGTCCCCTGATAAGCTCGATCTCACTAACGACTGATGAGTAATGTGCCTCTAAACTGAGACAATCTAAATATAGTAGTCATATATAAGTGGCAAAACACTCGTGAAGGCTGCTAATTGCTAATTGCTAATTACTAATTGCTATGATCAAACCTTGGATGGTGATTGGGGGTGTAGCTTTCTTAGTTGCATTGGCTGCTAATTTCATGACTCCTGGCGATCGCCAGTGGTTCAAACGTTTACAAAGACCAAGATGGCTGGTTTTTGAAGCAGCAATTCCACTGATTTGGATTGTGATCTTTATTTGCGGTGCTTGGTCAGCCTATAATATCTGGCAAAAGAATCCCGGAACCAACACGACTTGGTATCTGATGGGGGGTTACCTGCTTCTAGAAATTGTGACTATTGCCTACACCCCTGTCATGTTTAGGCTTCGCAGTCTCAAAGTGGGTACGATTCTTGGTGGAATAGGTTTCATTATCGGTCTGATATTAGCCCTCATCGTTCTACGTATTTCTGCAACAGCCGCATTATTACTCGTTCCTTATTTGCTTTGGAGTCCAATTGGAACTTATACAACTTGGGCAATGGTTCGCCTAAATCCTCAAGATGCCTAAAACGATGTCTCTATCTCAGTCGAGACTGAATCTTCTATACGACTTTCCGTATTAACTGGTGTCAGTATTGACAAAGCCGCGATAGCATCCCGAACCTAACCCAGTTCCACCTCAAGATACTTTTGCAGCTGCTCAAGGTTAAGTTGTCCTGATATTTCCTGAATCACTCTCAATGGAATGCCAGCATTACTCAGTAAAGGCAGTTCTCTGGCAACTGTGTGTCGAAGCCCCCTCAATATCTACCGACTTGGATGCAAGTCGGTAGATTGCAGCAGCAGAATCTTCATTTATGTAATACCATTACAGGAAATTCTTGATACACATTTTTCTTGCTTCCCCTGCTTGCCACCTGTGTCAATACTTAGTGTAGGTAATTAACCATCAGTTAAAATTTCGCTATTCACCTTTGGGAATTAATTGTAAAAGTATCGCTTCAAGTCTCTCTATCGCCGCATTGGTACTCCTTTGATGTTCCTCAAAATTGCGTTGATGCTGTTCAAAATTACGTTGATGCTGTTCGGTAGTATCCCGTATTTCAAGAACAACATCATCTAAAACCGCGCTTCTAGCTAATACTTGATTTGCTGTTGACATAAAGTCATCCACTTTTAATATGAAGTCGTCTAGGATTTCACGGGTACTTCTATCGTCGTTACCGTTGTAGTTACTCATCAAGCTGCCCCCTTGTTTTTCTTGGACGAGGGGGATTCGTTTTCTTGAGATTTCCTAGTGGCTATTGCCTCCTCAATCAAAAGTGCTGCCATGTGGCTTTTAGTGCGTTTTTCTGTCTGAGCAAACATTAAAAGTTCCTCATAAACATTATCGGGAAGTATCGCGTTTAATCGTTGACTCATTAACATATCATCTCATACCCTATCAATCCATCATACGTGCTAGGCAGTCTCAAGAGCTATGACAACAGTTATCATACTTGATTAAGGTAGGATAGCATAACATCACTTACTAGGGTATGACATATCCCATCAACTATTACTAGTTCCAGCATTCATTCCTGAAACGCTCAAATCCATGCCAAGTATTCTTTATAGCTAATTTTGTGGCGACAGATTTCTATGCCAAAAATGAAAACAACATTCGGAACACACATTGAAGACGATAAAGATGCGTAGAATAGCGGAACGCATTCTTAGAGAATACGCCCGAAACGTGCTGTAGTCGCTAGGTTTGGATTTGCTTGATTATTCAGCCAAGCCCACATCTGATCGCCTAAAGAGAAATGCCACCACTCTCCTAAATGACGTTGAAAACCAGTTTTTGCCATGACATTGTGCAATAACTGACGATTGGCATTGCATTCCAATGCTTTTGGTTCAGTCTGACAAGCAAAGTAGTGAGGATGCGATCGCTCAGACAGTTCGTCAATCTCCGAACCCATATCCACTATTTTCCCGGTATCATCCACCAGAGTCACATCTACAGCAGCACCCGTACTGTGTGGGGGTGGAGTCTTTTGATCAAAACTGGGTTCAGCCCAAATTTTGTGAACTTCCTCCCAAATCGCCTGGCTTTTAGCTATTGGTAATTCAGTCTTGGTAAGTCCTGCCCTTTGCACAGCTTCAGCAAAAGTGTAATCTATCATAAACTGTTGCACTGCGACGGGACGATAAGCATCAAAGATTTGAATCCGCCAGTGAGGACGCAGTAATTGTAGGTAGTTTTGGGATGCAATCAAGCTATCAATAACGCTTTGACGAAGAAAGTAAGGTGAGTGTTTGCCATAAGGTGCACCCAACTTTTTATAAGGATGAGGAGACTCTACTGCAAATAGTTTTAACGGAATTTCTACCAACGGTTCACCACACTCAACAATTGGTACTTGATGATAAGGTCGCATTTAAATTTTGTTAAGTTGTTAATATACTATACTTTGATAATAGTATAGGGAAAATATATGAATATTCAGCTTGTCGAATCTTTAGCCAATGCAATCAAAGCTTTGTCTTCTGAAGAGCGAGAGTTATTAAACCAAAAATTAACGTATCAATCGAATTGGCAAAACTTACGTTCAACAATTTTAGCCAATGCTCAAGCAATTCAGCAACGGCGTATTGGTCAGTCTTTTGAACCCGATATTGATGAAATCGTTCATCAAATGCGAGAAGAAAGAGATAGAGAATTGATGGCAAGTTGGTTTCCTAATCAAGAAAAATTATGACTATACAGTTGATTTGTGTAGATGCTAATTTCGTAGTTAAGTTAATCAACAGTTCGTCAGAAACATCACCCTATCTAATATTATGGGATAAATGGGAGCAAACACAAACCAAGATAATTGCTCCTACCCTCTTATGTTACGAAGTTACGAATGTATTTCCTAGAATGAAACTGGCAAAACAATTACTGAATATAGAAGCCCAGCAATGTCTTAACAATGCTCTGAATTTACCCATTCAATTTTATGGTGATGCCCTTGGCCACGGCGGTAGCGCCGTATCGTCAACTTCATCAACAAGCCTGGGAAGTCGCGCAACAATTTAACCTCCCTGCTGCTTATGATGCTCATTATTTAGCATTAACTCAAAGATTTCAAGCCGACTTCTATACAGGTGATAAACGCCTCTTTAACAAAGTTCATTTTGCTTTGCCTTAGATTCATTTGGTTGAATAATCATACTCCCGAAACGCTCTCTAGATTACTGATGCAATTTCTGATTCCCTTCTGCCTCCGGCACTGGATCGTAGCCACCGGGATGAAATGGATGACAACGGAGGATGCGTCGAATTGCCAACCAACTACCGCGCCACACTCCAAATCTTTCAATTGCTTGAATAGCATACATCGAACAAGTTGGTTGAAACCGACAAGTCGGTAGAAACATTGGCGAAATAAACATTCGGTAGAATCGAATTGGCAAAATCAATAATTGTTTCATAGTTATAGCCCAAATCTAATAAAGTAGAGATAAAGGTCTATATTTTACATCTAGTTCCACCTTTGCTGAGTTCATTTTCCGATTTAGAGTCCTTTCGCCCCTTATGGCTGCAACTTGCCAGCGTTGCAACTTGGCTGTCGCTCATCCTCCTGGTTGCATGGGGAGTGAATTATCTCGCCAAAGATGATCCGGAGATCGTGCGGAAAATAGTCCATATTGGTATCGGCAATGTGATAATACTTGCTTGGTGGCTAAATATTCCCGCAATTGTAGGTATTACAGCTTCGATTTTAGCCAGTGCTATCACTTTATTGTCCTATCTATTTCCGATTCTCCCTGGAATTAACAGCGTAGGACGCAAAAGTTTCGGGACATTTTTTTATTCTGTAAGTATCGGTGTTTTGATTGCTTGGTTCTGGTACTTACAACAACCTCAGTACGCAGCACTGGGGGTTCTAATCATGGCATGGGGAGATGGGCTAGCAGCCCTAATTGGGCAGCGCTTTGGCAAACATCATTATAAAGTTTTCGGAGTGCAAAAAAGCTGGGAAGGTTCTTTGGCTATGACCATTGTCAGCTATATAATATGTAGTTTAATTTTTCTTGGTGTACAAGGTAACATTTGGCAAACTTGGGTCGTATCTTTAATAGTAGCTTTAGTTGCGACTGGATTAGAAACTGTTTCACTTCTAGGTGTTGACAATATAACAGTTCCTTTGGGTAGTGCAGCCCTGGCTTTTTTCTTAATTCAGGTGATGGTTAAATAAGATCCCCGACTTCTTCAAGAAGTCGGGGATCTTATTATGTTACGTCACATCAGTTATTAGTAGTACCCATGATTGGAATGCCCACAATATCCTCCACAGGGATGGTAATAGTTGTGGTGGTAGTGACTATATCCTGAGGGACGGTAGTAGTTGTGGTAGTAGTGACTATACCCTGAGGGACGGTAATAGTTGTGGTAGTAGTGACCATATCCTGAGGAATGGTCATAGTTGTGATGGTAGTAGCTACGGTGGTATCCAACGTTGTCAGGATAGAAGAAGCCCCGAAGGTAGTACCTCTCCCTTTGGGGATGGTAATAGTGGTGATAAGAGTTGTAGCTGTGACGGTAATTCCCTTGGTGATAACAATCGTTATAATGATGGGCAATTAGATACGGTTGATTGAGTGTTTTGTACTGCAACTCACTAGTGTCAGCTTTGCGATCGCTTGAAATCGAAGAATATTCTGTGAGTTTAGGTGATATCACGACATTTTGATGAACCTGTTTCTGAGAGAAAGATTCCAATTCCTCAGACTTAGGCAATGTCTGAACCTCATTTTTGATAGATGCTGATGCCACCTCAAATCCCAAACAACTGGGTAAGAGTAAAATAGTTATCAATAACTTCCAAAACATTGTTTCACACTCCTATTTTCTGTTCTTCTACCAATAGCTTGTTGCGCCTATTTGTAAAAATTCGGCGGAAATAGGATTTACGCAGTGAGACAAAATGATCAGTCTTTATTCCTCTAAAAATGAATTACCACGTGCAGCAAGATGAAGAGAGTTCCTGGCGATCGCTTATGAGTTATCTGAAAAACCTTAATTCTTCATAAATATCTATAATTCTGTATATAAGAGGCATCGGTAGTCAGCGCTTAGCTATAAATGCAGGCGAGCAAGAGCAAATAAAATTGAGTAAAGATTTTGTAAATGTTTTTCTTGATTCTTAAAGTTTCTGTTAAGCAGCATATATATGTTGCCCATGACTTGGATTTAGATGCTATTTTTGACTTGTGGTGAACGCATTCAACTGCTGATAAAAGCTGATTATTTCGATATTAAAATTTTAATGTTGAGGCAGTTGTAAAGTAGTAAATTTGTGCGGAGAGTAGGAAACGGCAAAACAAAGACTCTGAGGTTATCTATATGCCCGTTCTAAGTTTTATCTACTTTATCCTTCAAGATTGCATCCGGCAATCATTGCTTAAGGGCAATATCTTCATAGGTTACAAATTCGTTCTGCAAAGAGTTGCTGCGGTGAGAATTCCTGGCGGTTTAACTCCACCTTAATCAATAAACTTGAATTTTTCTCTTGTCGCGATTAAAAGCAGGAATGATATGACTTCCAGCTTGAGAGAGATATTCACAGAAATTTCAGCACAGCTAAGCAATTATAGCGGTTCTCAATTATATCTCATACATTCGTGCTCTCTCCCAAGTTTGGGAGAAAGGTAGCCACTAAGAGCGGTGGAGGTATTTATGTATGTGACTGAAACGAGAAGCGCTATAGATAGAAAGTCTGAATGATCGCGCTCATAATAACTTTCCTATCGCAGCAAATCGCCGCATCAATCATGTGCGTATAAAAATATACGTATAATAGTAGCTGAAGATTTTTCTGTATCCTCAATTATTCTTATATTTTCTGTAAAAAAGAGATAAACAGGCTAAAGTTTTCATCTACCAAAAGTAATGTCTTTAATACGAGAGTATTGACTTGATGAAGCTCTCTTTTAACCTGAAGGTACTTTTTCAACTGACTGAAGAGACCATTTCTTAACGCAGAGAATGCATGTGCTGTTGGAAGGGCCCTAAATAATTCTTTGTCAAGATACCACAACTCATTCACATCAATACTTTACACCGTCTCTGGAAATGGATGATTTGTCTTTGTTATGTACGTAAATCCACTCACATCATGAATCAACTCTTAGAATCCGCAAACACTCACTATAAAAAATCTGAGCGAATCCGCCTAGCTTACTTAGACGGTATCCGTGGAATAGCCGCTCTCTATGTGGTATTTGTCCACAGTTGGTACTATTCTGACTCGGTTTCATCACCATCCATGCTATGGCTACCGATGACAAAGCTCCTGAGGTATGGAATTTTTGCAGTTGTCATTTTTATCGTTCTTTCCGGCTACTGTTTAATGCTACCGATAGTTCGCTCGGATAAAGGATATTTTTCAGGAGGATTAGTGGGTTTCTTTAAGCGACGAATTTGTCGGATTCTGCCACCTTATTATGCTGCCCTGCTTTTATGTATGTTGATGGGTGGATTAATACTGTGGCTGGAGCAGACAATTGATTTAAGCTGGTATGATAGCACGATGAACCCTCTCCAGGGCTTATTCTCTCCTAACTTTTCCGGACACGATCTTATTGTCTATTTTCTCCTGCTCCAAAATTTCGTCTTAGATATCAATAACATTAATGGTCCCACATGGACTGTTGCCCTAGAGTGGCAAATTTACTTCGTCTTTGCAATTTTGTTAATCCCAATCTGGCGACGTTTAGGCTTATTTTACACAGTGGCGATCGCCTTTGCTCTTGGACTGACAATAAGCTATTTAATGGGTAGTGAAGTTTCATCTCATGCTTGCCCTTGGTTTTTAGGTCTTTTTGCCTTAGGAATGGCAGCAGCAGAGATTAATTTTTCCCAAAAACCATCTTTACTCCGGCTCAAAACATCATTACCGTGGGGCATACTTGCGGCAATCTTTGCTTGCCTTGCTTTCTTAACAGAGTCGCTGCGATTTAGTGCCCTCCCAGGATTGGCACAATGGATTGTCCATTCTTTTGTTGCCTTGGGGACAAGTTGTTTTCTGATTTACTGTACCAACTTTTTGATAAAAGGCAAGGCACTCCCGCCTGTTATCGGGTTCTTGGAATCTCGATGGGTAGTGGCACTCGGGATATTTTCCTACAGTCTTTATATCACCCACGCTCCGGTGGTGTGGCTCGTCCATCAACTCCTCCTCAGCCAACAGTTATCCCCGACAATGATGGCAGCTAAATGGCTTCTTTATGCTGTGCCATCGTCATTACTGGTTGCTTATTTATTTCATAGAGCCTTTGAGAAACCGTTCATGTCGCATTTCTCGGCTAAAGTCAAATCTCAAAGAACAAACAGTGTTGATTTAGCAAAGTCTGATGAAGGGTGGGATGTGTTAATTGGTGGAGAATACACAGGCACACACACTAGACTTGCGACTTCTGTTAAACAGCTTCTTGAGTGGCTCAGAGAATACATGTCTGTAGATACAGTCACACTTTTATTGCCTGTGAGAGACAGACAGAATTTGGCAGTGTACGCCACTCTCGGACTTGAAGAGGAAATTGTCCAAAAAATCCGTATACCTATCGGACAGGGCTTCGCCGGTCGGATCTCTGCTAGCAAACAACCCACGATTGTCAATAATCTTAGAGAGGTAGAAGTTGTCAGTCCCATCCTGCGTCATCGGGGTTTGCGATCGCTCGTTGGCATACCGCTACCTATTGAACAAAGTCAGATGGGAGTCTTACACGTTGGCACCTTCGAGTCGCACAACTTTACCGAACGTGATGTACAGCAACTGCAACTGATTGCAAAACTCATTGGCTCAATGGTAGCAGATGCAAAAGTTCTTAGTTTCGAGGAGGATTGCCACAACACCTCCAACTTGAATTCAAGAGAATCAATGACAAGATTCCTCCAATTACCTTCTCACTTTAATCTCATCAATACTCTGCATCAAGTCTTCCTACTTAATTTCTCTACTCTTAAATTTAAAGTTAGCTGAAGTTTGTAGTTGCGCTTTAGCGCGCTTAGCGCAACTACAAACGCACCAAGCAAATTTCCTCAACAGTTATATTTGATACCATAAACTTGTAGAATACTCAAAGTTACTTTAGGAAAAACAGGGGTAGTAATGGTTTCGATGAGAACTAAAGCGAAAAGATTTAACATTAAAGTAAGAAAAAAACTGAGAGCCAAAAATGTGATCAGCGTGAATCTTTCCAATATTAAAGCTGATACTTTAGCAGGGATAACCGTGGCATTGGCGCTTATTCCTGAATCTTTGGCTTTTGCAGCAATAGCCAAAGTCGAACCAATGGTAGCTTTGTATACTTCTTTTTGTATAGCGGTTGTTATTTCCCTATTTGGTGGACGTAGAGGAATGATTTCTGCTGCTACTGGTTCCATGTCATTATTAATGACATCGTTAGTGACAACACATGGAGTTGAATATTTATTTGCAGCTACAATCCTCACAGGAATTGTACAATTTCTGATGGGAATATTTAAATTTGGTAGATTTTTTAGTTTTATTCCCCAGTCAGTTGTTTCCGGCTTTGTTAACGCTTTAGGTATCTTAATCTTTGCCGCTCAGGTCAAACAAATTATTGGACAACCTTTTGTAGCATACATTATGGTAGCAGCGACATTAGGTATTGTCTATCTCCTACCTCGTTTGACTAAGAGTGTACCATCGCCTCTGGTGGCGATTATTGTGATGACTGTCATAGCGATGAATACACATTTTCATCTACGAAGCGTAGGAGATATTGGCAACATTACAAATACGCTGCCATCTTTTCACTTACCACATGTTGACCTTTCTTTAGAAACTTTTCTGATTATTCTCCCATACTCATTAACATTAGCGATCGTCGGTCTTTTAGAATCCTTATTAACAGCCGAACTACTTGATGAACTGACAGATACAAGGAGTTCTAAAAATAAAGAAGTGAAAGGTCAAGGTATTGCCAACATGGTCGCAGGTTTTTTTGGATGTATGGCTGGGTGCGGCATGGTTGGGCAATCAATTATTAATATAAGATCTGGAGGGAGAGGGCGTTTATCCACTTTTGTTTCTGGCGCTTTTTTACTGATTCTTATCTTTGTTTTTCGCGATACAGTGAAGCAGATACCGATGGCAGCACTAAACGGCGTCATGATTATGGTTGCTTTTGAAACATTTGATTGGAAATCATTAAAACCGTTAAGTAAAATGCCATGGATTGATGCAATTATCATGCCTTTTACAGTGGCGATCGCCCTGTGGACGAATGACTTAGCGGATGGAGTTTTAGTTGGTGTAATTCTGAGTACTTTAATCTTCTGTTGGAAAATCGCTCAAATCAAAGTTGTCAAATCTTTCGAGCCTGATGGAACGAAACAATATACAGTGTCAGGACAAATTTTCTTCGGATCAATCGCCAACTTTGTCGAATTATTTAACTATATTGAGGATCCCACAACAGTTGTGATTAACCTTCACCAGGCTCATGTGTGGGATCACGCTGCTGTCACTGCAATTTCTAAGGTTATTTCTCGATATCAGAAATTGAACAAGAATGCTGTTGTTTTAGGGTTAAATCAAGAAAGCGAATCCTTGATGCGGAATTTTTCATAATATTTCAATTTAGGGCGTTAATTTTACACGCGCAGATAAGTGAATTATTCCTAATCTTACTACCCCTTATCAAGATAGCTTACCTAAAGACTCCAGCATTGTTGCTCGTTCTGTATCTTGACGCCGCAGTGAGGGAAGCACCGTTCCGACTTTGTTGATGTGAGCAAGGCATTCACATATAGAATTGACTAAAACTGGATGTGAACTAATCTCAAGGAAGCGATCGTGACCTGTTTGAAGAAGTCCATGGACTGCTAATGCAAATAGTACAGGATTCCTCATGTTTTGTACCCAATAGGTAGCATCGAATTCTGAACCCAAAACCTGCCGCCCTGTAACAGTTGAGAAGAGGGTAATGGTAGCTGCTTGGGGGTTAATTCCTTGCAAGGATTCTGCTAATTCTGTTTTTAGTGGTTCCATGCTAGGGCTGTGGTATGGTACATCAACTCGTAGGAAGCGATGAAAAATCTGTCTTTGGGCTAGAGATGTGGCAATTTCTGTCAAAGCGGCACTTTCCCCAGACAGAGTCACGGAGTTGGGGCTATTAATTGCTGCGATGGAGACAATCTTTGAGTATCCTGCGTGGATGCGTTCTGCTTCCTCTAAAGATAATCCAACGGCTAACATCCTTCCTTTACCTGCTGCTTGCGCTTGAATGCGGCTGCGATGAAAGATAATCTGAACGGCGTCTTCTAAACTCAGAACTCCAGACACATAAGCTGCTGCGACTTCACCAACACTATGACCGATAATAGTATCTGGTTCAATACCCCAAGAACGCCACAAAGCAGTCAGTGCGATTTGTAGAGAAAAGATCGCGGGTTGGGCAATTTGGGTTTCATGAATACGTGATCGCTCTTTCGATGCCGTCAGTTCTTCCCACAACGACCAACTTGCATACTGTCGCAGTAACTCATCACACCGGGCGATCACAGAACGGAATACGACTTCTTCATTCAAAAGCTGACGCCCCATCCCCCACCATTGCGAACCCATACCAGAAAATACAAAAACGAGTTTGGAAGACATATATAGACTTTTTATCCACGCTCCCACACATTGGCAGAAGGCGAATGGTAATCGCTGTAGGAACTGTCACAGTTGAGCCAACACCGCGATTTATAAAATGAAGAATCAACTTCGTGGCTCCCAGACTTCTCGATCTGCTTTAGGTGGATTGAGACTGACTCCTTCGTATTTTTACCCGAAAACTCCAGATTGAGCAACATTGCTTTGCTTGTCCATGACTCACCCTTTTGCTTCTCAATTATTGTCACACTTAAAGCGATGGCTGCGATCGCAAATTAAAGCACAACTCAAAGAGCAACCAAGTAACATTCTCTGAATTACATCATCGTAAAGCGCAACGTCGTAAACTTGGTATGCAGTGTCGTGCTATTTTTGAACGCATTCGTCCCCAACTCATTGAAAACCATTACAACTGGTTTATCGCTATTGATGCGGAAGCACGAAAACCACCTTTTGGACTTGAGACTGGAAGGTTTACTACAACAAGTTCGCGAGCAATATACCAATCCAGCTTATTTTTGTCCAAAGTCCAAAAATAAGATTGTTCGCGAACATTATACGCGAATCCAAAATTAGGCATCATAAATTACCCCAGTTATTTTCACTCCTGAGTTTCACTTAGTTAAACCGCTAAAGCCTAATAAAATTTACGCAGCATTCTGTTTATTAGGTGTTGATTTTGACTGGTTCTTGACCACAGGATGCTTCGCTCGTTGGGTTTGAGTCTGATTAATGAAAAGTTTTTAGATGGTATCGCTTTAAAGTCTCAGCAATCTAACTGAGTGATCGGCACTTAGGCTAATCTCTCTAAATTTCCCTATTGTGAGATGGGAAATTTGATGTGTAGGAGTGCAGAAAGACAAATGAAGAAAATAGACATTATTCTAATTGACAAAGGTAAATTTTTCATGAGAAAATTACGTGATTCCTTTTTTGAAAGGTAAAAATTATGGCTTATGAACGCGTACATAAATCATTTGGGCAATCTTCAAACAAAAAAAAACATTCCCCAATTGTGCCGTCTTTAATTGACCAACAAACACAAGCAGACTCGCAGCTATCACCAAAGGCTAAACTATCCAGAATTCCAAGTAAAGAGGAGAGAGAAGCTATTAAAAGAAAGGTTTTCGAGACAATACATCGAACTGGTGAAAATCAAGCGAAGCGTGAGGGGTTGTATAGCCCAACAGACCTACTAGTGCAGAAAGCACTAGAATCCTCATCTGTCTTAGGGACAGGCATTCAAGCTAAACTAACAATTGGTGTGCCTGGGGATAAATACGAACAAGAGGCTGATAGGGTAGCTTCCCAAGTTGTCAACGAGATTAATGCACCAGTAGCCCAGCAAAAGAGTCAAAATCTTCAGCGTGAGACAATACTGGAAGAGGAAGAAAAGCTTCAAATGAAGCCAATATTACAACTTCAATCTGGTGTTGGTAGTCTGGCTATTTCACATGAACTGGAAAGTTCCATTCAGCAGGCACGGAGTGGTGGACAACCACTTGCAGAGCAGGTGAGAAAACCAATGGAACAGGCTTTCGGCGCTGATTTCAGTGGGGTAAAGGTTCATACTGATGGGCAATCAGATCAGTTAAATCAGTCGATACAGGCGAAGGCTTTTACTACGGGGCAGGATGTGTTCTTTCGTTCGGGTGAATATAATCCTGAGAGTCGAGGTGGACAGGAGTTGATTGCCCATGAGTTGACTCATGTGGTACAGCAGAATAGCAATGTAGTGATGAGAATGATGGGTAGCGCGACCCTGCCCCCGCCCCCGCCCCCTTTACCGAAAGACGGGAAAATTCCGAAACAAAAAATTCCATCATCTGCTACGGCTGGTGGGCAATTTCTTTCTTCAGGGTACAAGAGAATAAACCCATTATTGTCAGCACTATATAAACTTGGTATAAAAGCTGACCCCAAGCAGAGTGAAAGTCTTGTAACGCGTGTCCAAAATCGAAAGGTTGAAATTTTAAAAGTATGGAAGGCAGAAGCGGAATCCATGAAACCTTCGGACACGGAGAATATAAAGACATGGGATGATAAAGATCTCACTATAACAGTGGAAAATATACAGGCGATCAACAAAGAATGGGCCGGGTACGAAAAGCCCGAGGTGGAGAAGGTATATCGTGGAGATTCAGTGACTTTATATAAAGTGTTTAAGCAGTTAGAGCCCGAGACCTTAAAATTAGAAGATGGAAAACACACATACACAGACACGATTACATGGCCCGGATTGATGTCAACTACTATAGGAGACCCCAAAACTCATAACTTTATAAATGGAAAGACAATAGTGTGGGACCTGGACGTTAGGAATAACCATAATGGAAGAGTGATCGGAAACGAGAACCCCAGCGAGGCTGAGGTTACCTTCCCGGTGGGCACGACGATTAAAGTAAACGAACTGATAGTAAGGAGACAGAATAAGGACCTAGAGGCAAGCACCTATGGCGATTCAGCAGAACTTATAGTAAAAGGAACAATAGTCTAAGTACAGCTTTGCATAAGTTCGTAGCGAATTGACATAAGAAAACTGTTGACGGTAGGGTGAGTAAAAGGAACTTCCCTCAAGCAAGTAACATATTTGGACTTTGGACAAAAATGAGTTGTTCACAAATTAATTGCGCGAACAGGTGCTTGATTAGTGTACGTTTGCTCAGCTATTGAAGAGCGAGATGAATTGATGCCTTATTGTCATAGGGAAAAAACCTGATTCAGAATCTGATTTTATTAATACCTTGTAATACATGGCAAAAGTTAAAGCCGATTAACGGTGTATTACATGAATGAAGGAGAACGCTTTTGGGAAAGGGAAGTGACGCTCGCCCACTTCCCCAATTTTATGCTTATCATTATCATGAAAGAATTGGACGACCTCAAATATCTAGTGATATTACTGAAAATAATTAAGAGAATATTACTACATTAGCACGGACAAAAAAAGATAGCCACCGGATCTCCAACGCACAGTAATATCAACGACAAAGTGTTTTTGGAGAAATACTGATGGCTATGGATCAATTTAATTACAATCAATTAATAGCGCAATTCCTGGATTTTCGACAAAAACTTTATAACTGTTTTGAATCGTGCCGCTGTCAATAGATCACACCCACCTAAAGCGATACGGCAATACCGCCGTAGCCAAGGGCATTGCCTTAATGATAGTTACATTTTTACCACGTTTGTCAGGACGAACACTTTAATATGTACGATCTAGCAGTTGACATTAATTATGGTAGAAAATACCATAATTATGAGAAGCGTTATTGTAAGGTCGTTTCATGGTAACTTTCACCAACTTGGATAATCAGCATGATTTATCGAGGGAACAACTGACGTTGTCTACTCTTGATTACAGTCTGCTTACCGATCTTTACCAGTTGACGATGGCAGCTTGTTATACGGGTGAGTGTGTCGAAGAACGATGGGCAAGTTTTGAGCTGTTCGTCAGGCGACTGCCACAAAATTTTGGTTATTTAATTGCGATGGGGCTGGAGCAGGCGTTGGAATATTTAGAAAATTTCCACTTTAGTCCGTCTCATATAGCAGCTTTAAAGGCGACAGGAATTTTTGCTCATGCTCCTGATCGCTTTTGGACATTGCTTGCAGAGAGCCGTTTTACTGGCGATGTTTGGGCAGTACCGGAAGGAACAGCAGTTTTTGCTACCGAACCTCTCTTGCGGGTGGAAGCACCACTTTGGCAAGCGCAACTCGTCGAAACTTACTTGCTTAATACCCTCAATTACCAGACTTTGATTGCGACACGGGCAGCGAGATTGCGCGATGTCGCTGGGGAGCAAGCAACGCTGCTGGAATTTGGCACAAGACGGGCATTTAGTCCCCAAGCATCTTTGTGGGCAGCAAGGGCAGCTTTGGCAGCAGGAATGGAAGCGACATCAAACGTGTTAGCTGCGCTACAGTTGGGACAGCAGCCTAGTGGTACAATGGCTCATGCTTTAGTTATGGCGCTATCGGCAGTAGAAGGAAGTGAAGACCAAGCCTTTACTGCATTCCATCGTTATTTTCCCGGTGCATCATTATTGATTGATACTTACGATTCAATCGCTGCCGCCCAACGGTTGTCAGCAAAAGTTAGATCGGGAGAAATAAAGTTAGCTGGGGTGAGGATCGACTCGGGTGATTTGCTTGCTTTGTCAATAGAGGTGCGATCGCTTCTTCCGGGGGTGCCAATTTTTGTGAGTGGCGATTTAGACGAGTGGGAAATAGCCAGACTCAAAGCGAATGGTGCTCAAATTGACGGTTATGGGCTGGGAACGCGATTGGTGACAGGTTCACCTGTAAACGGAGTCTATAAACTTGTAGAGATTGATGGTATTCCGGTGATGAAACACTCAAGTGGCAAAGTAACCTATCCGGGACGCAAGCAGGTTTTTCGCATCAGTGAGAAAGGACGTATCATAGACGAGTTAGCATTGGCAAGTGAGAGTTCAAAAGAAGGAAAACCTTTGTTAGAGCTTGTCGTTGAGAAAGGTAAGCGACTGCAACGGCTCTTATCTTTGGCAGAAATTCGGCAACGTACCATTGCTTCAGTTGCCAGTTTACCTACCGAAACAAGACAACTGAATTCTCCCGTATCGGCACCAGTGAAAATTTCTGGGGAATTACAAAAGTTAACTGAGGAAACAAAGAAACGAACTGTAAAGTCATGAGTGGAGACGCACTCCTACACAACGACGTTTTCTATCGCCAACTCTTAACAACTAACAACCACCAAATATCAAATATGAGAATTGCTTTGTTTGGTACGAGTGCCGATCCGCCGACTGCTGGGCATCAGACAATTATCAAGTGGTTGTCAGAGCATTATGATTGGGTAGCAGTATGGGCGGCGGATAATCCATTTAAGTCTCATCAAACACCTTTGTCACATCGAGTGGCAATGCTGCAATTGTTAATTGCGGAGATAATGCCACAACAGAATATTGGTTTGGAACAGGAATTAAGTGCGATTAGAACACTCGAAAGCGTTGAGAAAGCAAAAAGGCGTTGGCTTGAAGCGACGTTCACATTGACAATCGGTTCGGATTTACTCACTCAGCTGTCAAATTGGTATCAAGTTGAAAATTTGTTACAGGAAGTGCAATTATTAGTAGTGCCGCGTTCTGGATATGGAATAAATGAGTTGAGTTTGGAAAAAGTCCGCCAGCTGGGAGGCAAGATTGCGATCGCCAATTTTACAGGTCCAGAAGTCTCCTCTACAGCGTATCGTGAAAATGGCGACAAAGAAGCCCTAACATCGCCTGTCTTTGATTATATTCATCAACAGCATTTATACGAGTCTTTGTCCAAAAACTCTACTTTTTGAGTCAGCACTTAAAATATCAGTACTTCTAAACTCAGTTAAGAATGAAATTTTGCATACATGAGCCATACAAGTTATGAGGACACAATAGCTAACGGCTGAATGCTTTCTTTGAACAATGAGTTCCTATGCCAGCACCCAACCAAATAAAAATTACATCTCTTCTCAATCAACAACCTCTCGCTGATTTCAAGGTTGGTGTTGATAACGTGATTTTTTCTGTAGATACTACCCAGAATCGCCTGTTAGTTCTATTGATTATGCGACAGCAGGAACCATTTTCCAATTTTTGGGGACTTCCCGGTACTTTGGTACGTCAGGGCGAGTCACTTGAAGATGCTGCCTATCGCATCTTGGCTGAGAAAATTCACGTTAAAAATCTTTATTTGGAGCAATTGTACACTTTTGGCGGACCGAATCGCGATCCTCGAGAAGCCACCGACAGTTATGGTGTGCGTTATCTATCTGTGAGTTACTTTGCTCTAGCGCGGTTTGAGGAAGCAGAATTGATTGCCAATATGACAGAAGCTGCTTGGTATCCTGTGAAACAGGTACCCAAATTAGCTTTTGATCATAATGAGATTCTAGCATACGGACATAGGCGCTTGCGAAATAAGTTGGAGTACAGTCCTGTGGCTTTTGAAGTATTACCTGAAACTTTTACTTTAAATGATTTGTACCAATTGTACACTACAATTCTAGGTGAAAATTTTTCTGATTATTCTAACTTTAGAGCCAGGTTACTAAAGTTAGGTTTTTTATATGATACTGGAATTAAGGTGTCGCGAGGTGCCGGTCGTCCTGCTAGTTTGTATCGGTTTGATGCGGAAGCTTTTGCTTTGTTAAAGGATAAACCTTTGGTGTTTATTTAACATCAGCATTCAGCCATTATACATTCCTGCTCTTGCCGTCATAACTTTATGAAGTGTTCAAGCAAGCTTGAAACAGCTAGCAATATCACGAATGAAACGGGTTCCTTTATTGGTGGAAGATTTCATAGAGAAATCTGCTAAATTTGTTACAAAATCTGTTTTTTATCCAATTCAAAATCTAAAATATAAAAATGAAAATTGCGATCGCCCAACTTAATCCTACGATTGGTGATTTACCTGGGAATGCCCAGAAAATTCTCTTATTAGCACAACAGGCAGCAGCACAAGGTGCCCGTTTGTTGTTAACACCAGAACTTTCTTTATGTGGCTATCCACCACGAGATTTACTGGTAAATCCTGGTTTTTTAGAGGCAATGGACGTGGCATTGCAACAATTGGCAAGAGATTTACCCCCACAATTAGCTGTATTGGTAGGAATAGCAGAAGAGAATTCTAAAGCTCATAGTAATGGCGGGAAAACTTTATTTAATAGTATTGCTTTATTGAGACAGGGATCTGTACAGCGATTTTTTCATAAGCGGCTTCTGCCTACCTACGATGTTTTTGACGAAAACCGCTATTTTGAGCCGGGTTTACAAGCTAACTACTTCACTCTAGATAACATCAATATTGGTGTGACGGTTTGTGAAGATTTATGGAATGATGAAGAATTTTGGGGTAGACGAACCTACGCGATCAATCCGATTGCTGAGTTAGCAGTGCTGGGTGTGGATTTGACTGTAAATTTATCTGCTTCACCCTATAGAGTCGGTAAAGCGGGTTTTCGTGAAGCAATGCTAACACATAGTGCAGTGCGTTTTCAGCAACCGATTATTTATGCGAATCAGGTTGGGGGAAATGATGACTTAATTTTTGATGGCAGCAGTTTTGCTTTGAATCGTCAAGGTGAAGTTGTGTTTCGCCTTCCTGCTTTTAAGACAGATTTGCAGATAGTTGAATTTGATGAAGCCCAACAGGATTTACGTCATGGTTTTGTTACGCCAAGATATAAGTCAGAAGATGAGGAAATTTGGCACGCTTTAGTCTTGGGATTGCAAGATTATACTCGTAAGTGTGGTTTTTCTAAAGTCGTTTTGGGTCTGAGTGGCGGCATTGATTCTTCATTAGTCGCAGCGATCGCCACTGCGGCATTAGGTAAAGAAAATGTTTTTGGTGTCCTCTTGCCTTCTCCTCACAGTTCGGATCATTCCATCACCGATGCTTTAGCATTAGCAGAAAATCTCGGCATCAAAACTCAGATATTACCTATAGGTGAATTAATGCGAGGTTATGACGACACATTAGCTGAGTTATTTGCGGGGACAGAATTTGGATTGGCAGAAGAGAACATTCAATCCCGAATTCGGGGTAATTTACTAATGGCAATCTCCAACAAATTTGGTCATTTGCTTTTGTCTACTGGGAATAAATCAGAAATGGCTGTTGGTTACTGTACCCTTTACGGCGACATGAATGGCGGATTAGCTGTTATTGCCGATGTTCCCAAAACCCGCGTTTATTCGCTTTGCCACTGGTTAAATAGTCAAGGTAACCTTCCGCTTACATACCTTCAAAACCGATGGAAAGGTGAAATCATTCCGCAAAATGTTCTCACCAAAGCACCCAGTGCCGAACTCAAACCAGGTCAAGTCGATCAAGACTCGTTGCCATCATACGATATCCTAGATGATATTCTGCTACGCTTGATTAACAACTATCAATCAGCAGCACAAATTGCAGCAGCAGGTTATGATCCAGTGCTTGTAGATAGAATTATTCAAATGGTAGCCCGTGCTGAATTTAAGCGCCGACAAGCACCTCCCGGATTAAAAATTACTGATCGCGCCTTTGGTAATGGCTGGCGAATGCCCATTGCCAGCAATTGGGTTGCTGTCAAAAATAGTTATCAAAGCAAAAATATCCCGACTCCCACTCTGGTATCATTAGATGTGCACAATGCCCATCCCAAAATTCAGTAATTTATTACGTGCAGGGGGGATTATGAGGATTAGACGTAAGCATTAAAGTCGTAAATTCTGCTTGCGAGCGTTAGTTTGTTCACCATTTTTCCCAATCGTGACGCAATACGGTTGGGAAAAATTTTGACAAGTTAAAAACATCCTTTTACACAACAAAAACGGAAAGTAGATTTATCGAAGAAGGCAGTTTTGATAAAAATAGCATATATAATTTTGGCACATAAATATCCGGAACAATTATTACGTCTTATTTATAGACTAAACACAGATGATGTTTCATTTTTTATACATATAGATAAAAAAGCGGATGATAAGTTTTATCATCAGGTACGGACTCAACTCAAGAATTTTCCAAATGTTTCTTTCATCAAGAGATACGATTTAGCATGGGGAAGTTTTGATATTGTTAGAGCTAGTCTTGAAGGAATAAAATCAATAGTTGAAACAGGTACTGACTTCGATTATGTCATATACTTCTCGGGTCAAGACTATTTGATCAAGTCAAATGAACAGATCAAGAAGTTTTTCCAAGAGAATAAAGGTAAAGAATTTATACAGTATTTCCCACTACCTTACAGTTTCTGGTATAATGGAGGTTTAACAAGATTAGAATCTTGGCATATTCATTGGAAAAATAAATATTTTTGTATCCCTGGAAAGCGTGAGTTTAAATCTCGGATTAACTCTTTCTTATATTCATTGTTGATTTCGTTTTTACCTAAAAGACGTGAATTTCCTGAAGGCTTTGCTCTTTATGGAGGTTCCGCATTTTGGTGCTTAACAGGAGAATCCATAAAATGGATAAATGATTTTGTTAAACAAAACCCTAAGTTTGTTAATAGTTTTAATTACACTTATTGTCCAGATGAATTGTTTTACCACATCCTAATTGCAAATTCACCTTTTAAGGAAAAAATTATTAACACTCGTTTGACATATCTAGAGTGGCCTAACTATGATTCCCTTCACCCAAAAATTTTAGAAAAAAATGATTTTGAGAAAATTAGAGAATCAGAAAAGTTATTTGCCAGGAAGTTTGATATGACTGTAGACACGGATATATTAGATATGATTGATCAAGTGATATTGAGCCAGTCTTAACTCGCTGTGATTTATAATAGCTGGCTCTGTCCCAAATTATCAAGTCTTATCCCCAACATTACGGATTACCTTTCAATTGCGGAGCGAACCCACTGCTGAAATGCCCGTCGGACAGAACTCATAACCTCTATCTGACCACGTTTGATGAATTGAGGAATGATTTCAAGTAGAGGAAAATCTGGAAAGATTCGACTTGCAAGACTATCTACATAAAAGCCATCTTGCAACACGCTTATCTGTAGATTTCCCCTGTGATAACACCAGACTTCTGGGACTTTCAACGCCTCATATGCACTGATTTGGGTTCTAGAAGTCAAATCTACCTCAATAGCCAAATCTGGAGGAGGATCGACAGTCAGATCCAACCGTTCGCGCCCAACCATGCGCGCACAATTCTGAATGTAAAAACAATCGTCGGGTTCAATTCCCACTGCCATCAGTTGCTGTTTGAAGGTAGTCGATCCCAAAGAAATCCACTCAATGCTCATTTCATCAAGCAGAATTTTGACAAAGTCCCCTATGAACACCTTGGCAGTTTCATGTTCGGGCAACGGAGCCATAATTTCTAAAATCCGCTCACTGTAAGCAATTCGTGTAGCTCGGCGTTCGCCTAGCTCTGCTAAAATTGCTTCAAAGTCCATCCAACTGATGTTTTCTAACTGCACGCGTTGTCCTGGTGGAACTCGAATCTGCCGAACCTCGATTTGTACCATAGCAACTTCAATTGCTCAAACTCGTGATGTAGGAGTGACCAAATAATTTCAGTCTAAGGGGTATTTACCAAAACAGGATGCTCCCGAGTTTTCAGAGCGACTTCTTTTGCCAACAACTTAGTCAGTTCTGTTTCAATTTCATCACGAACAATTTGACGATAATCGATAAAGTGTTCGACTAAGGCGCAATTGCTGAGGTAGGGAACAAACACGCCAGGATTTTTCCGAAGGATTAAGAACAACTGACGCCAAAACTGGAAGCGCGTGTTACGCTTGATTCCCTGTCGCCAGCAGATAGTCAGCACTGCTTGGATCTCGATTAGTTCCAGCATCCGGAAAGGAACTTTGTTAGGAGATGGTTTCATCGCAATGTAATGCCGATAAACTCGTGAAAGGTAGCGGCGTGGTTCATACAATTCCCAGAAACAACTCACATACTCACGCGCAAGTTCTTCCACCGGTCGGGTGGGAATAAAGTTGGTTAAGGTCATCTGGTGACCTTGCGTCTCTTCGCTTCCTTCCAGCAGACGATTTTCCTTCTCGAGTCGCTTCCACAATGCCGTATTGGGAAGTGCCTGTAGCACACCGAACATTGCTTTGGGAATAGCCGTCGCTTCTACAAACTCAATAATGCGATCGCCGACTCCTGGCTTCTCACCATCAAAACCCAGGATAAAACCAGCCATCACACTCAAACCCGCATGATTGATGATCTGCACTGATTCTACGAGAGAGTGGCGCGTATTTTGAAACTTTTGCGTCAAAGCCAAGCTTTCCTTATCTGGGGTTTCAATACCCAAAAACACACTACCAAAGTTGGAAGCCACCATCAAATCCAACAGTTCCGTATCTTGTGCCAAATCCACCGAGGCTTCAGTCGCTAAGCGGAAGGGATAACCGTGATCTGCCATCCAAGGACCAAGTTCGCGCAACAGTAACTTGACATTGCGCTTGTTACCGATGAAGTTATCATCCACAACAAAAATTGAGCGCCGCCAGCCTAAGTCATAGAGAAACTGCAACTCTGCCAGAAGCTGTGCGGGTGTTTTCGTCCGTGGCTTGCGACCGTAAAGGACAATAATGTCGCAGAACTCGCACTGAAATGGGCAACCCCGCGAAAACTGCACCGACATCTCGTTGTAGGCTGACAGATCTAACAAATCAAATCTGGGAATCGGTGTGCTGGTAACATCAGGCTTTTCACCATTAGCGCTGAATGTCCCTGAGGTTTCGCCTCTTTGTATCGCCTCAACCAATAGTGGTAAGGTAATTTCGCCTTCATCCAAAACCAAAAAATCCACCCCAGCATCTATTGCTGCCTCAGGAACAGAAGTCACATAGGGACCTCCCACTGCAACAAGTTTGCCTCGTTGCTTTGCTTGACGGATGAGTTGCAACATGTCTAATTTCTGGACAATCATCCCTGAGACGATGACTAAATCTGCCCAGTCCCAATCAGCCTCGGTTTCAAATTGAACATTACGGTCTATCAAGCGGAACTCCCATGTCTGAGGCAGAAGAGCAGCAACCGTAATCATCCCCAGAGGTGGTAATGAAACTTTCCGCCCAATCAGTTCTAGCGCTTTATCAAAAGACCAAAAGGATTTAGGAAAGAGTGGATATAGAAGTAAAACTCGCATTATTTTGGTCAATTTTCTTCCTTCAATCCTCAAAATAAAGAGCGATTATCTCCCACAGCGCTCGAGTAAGATTACCTACTTTCTTTTGACTTTCTTGGCGCTCTTGGCGTCTTGGCGGTTCATTAAATTAGGTATTCATTTCTTGCGGTTTGGGAATAGCGATTAGCAGTCAGTTGAAAACTGATAATTGGTATCAGACTTGAATAAGTACGTGAAAGGAAATGACCGCCATTGACCATTTGTCACCAATATATGACAAATGATAGATGACGATCATAACCAATTATGCTAGTTAATGTCGAGCTACTTACTTGAGGTTTGAGTTAACAAATGAGTAGGTAGAGATTGTCGCAGGCGATCGCCGTAAAGTGATAAAGCATTACCGCCCAGTAGCAGTTTTAAATGCTCGCGATCATAATCAGCCACTGTAGCTGCATCTTGGACGCAGTTATGGAGAACACCATCCCAATGTCCGTAATCACCAGAGAAGCAAGCTAAGCGCTTACCTGCTTCACCCATAGCAATGTGAAGATAGGCAGGACCTGGATCGTCTGATTCAAAAGAGGTAAAAATCTGACCCCTTTCAAAATACTCTAATGGATCTCGGTGGCGGAGGTCGTAGTGTTCGTATAAGCTGGTATCTTCAATCTTCATCGGATCGTGTTGCACATTCCACAACAGATCGAAAAGATTTTTTGCCTGACCAATCAGGTTAATGTTGTTGTGAGTTCCTCTTTCTTGAATCATCAGCTTGGTGAATTCCATTAAAGAGGGACGGTAGGGACGTTTGGGGTCAAAATCACGGATGCGTTTTTCCCAATGTTCATGAAAGGCATGGGCAAGATCCGGTACCCAACCACAACCACCTTCTAAAAATCCAACTCGAAGTGTGGGAAAGCGCTCGAAGGCTCCATCAAACACCATGCGTGCTAAAGCCAACTGTTGCTGGTTTCGCTGCACGAAGATATGAGTGAGAATAAAAGTTTCCGTGTAATCTGAAATACCACCAACCATGTAAGAACCCGGACCGCCATGAATGCCAAGGGCGATATCTAGGTCTACCGCAGCTTGGAGCAACGGAGCAAAGTCAGGATGGCTAACTGTCTTGCACATCCGAATTTCTGGAAAAGCGTCTGGTGCTTTAGGATGGGGAATCGGCATATTTGGAGCCACGGCGACGCCAATCATGCCTAGTTCGTTTATACAACGGTGCATTTCAGCAACCGCAGCATTAACATCTTGTAGGGGTAAAACTCCAATAGGTTTGAGGCGATTATCGTATCCCCGGCAGTCTTCAGCGATATAGCTGTTATAGGCACGACACAGTGCGATCGCTAAGTCTTTATCTATCAGGCTGGAGAAGATCAAGTTAAATGTGCCGAATATTACCTGCACATCTACGCCTTCGGAGTCCATGTGTTCAATTCGGACTTTATTGAACATGGCACCCAAGGTTGTGTCTGGATGCAGGTTACGAAAGCCACCTTTACCCAATCCTTGGGGTTGAGGAAACATCCGCCCAAAATCGTTCTTCCCAGTTGCTGGATTGTAGTCTACAATTCTTGCTCGTTGGTCACCCAGACTATCAATCACAAGACCAATGCGATCGCGATACTCTGGCTCCAAATAATCCCTCAGTACCAAGGGATTTTCTAGCTTGTGAGCATCTGCATCTATAACTGGTAAATCTTTATACATGAATTCTCCTATTCACTAATTTGAGAAGAGCGTTATGCTACTTTATGCTTAAAGTATGTCCAGACTTGGCGCAGACCAAATAAGTTCTCGAAAGACCAAAAAAGTGAAACTAAAATGGTAATGCCAGGATACTTGACAAAAGCGGGTTCATTTTTCTCAAAAACAGCGTGTCCTCCTAGAGCAAACACTTGAGTGAGTACCAAGCAAACTAGTGTCAATCGCCAGTCGTAGAACAGAAATACCACAGCCGCGATCGCCACAATATTAGTGATGTGGTGCAAAATCTGATTGATTGGGTGCTGGTGACTGGCGATAAAATGGGCTTTTGCCTGATGGAAATAGTTAAAAGTCATTATCAAGTCCTGAGTACTGTTTTACCACCACCGAAGTTGTAAATAACCTCGGTCAGGTTGCTGTAGTTCTTTTTCAGTGAGCCATTCCACAAGCTTGTACGTACCAAAAACGTGATCCCACCAGTCTACAGCTAGACCAAAGTTATGATGCCACATACCATACTTATGATGTACGTAGTGAACGGGCATCTTCATCCAGAAGCATTTAGTAGGATTTTCGTGTTGTAGTTGATGAGCATAGGCAGAAAAGGCAGCGTAAACAAACGCTCCCAGGAACCAACCAAAGCCAGCTTCCCAAGAGAGGAAAAACATCAGAACCATGACCAGAAAGCTGCCTCTCACGTAGTCCCGAAACTCCCACAGAACACCTTGACCTTCATTGCGACGGTGATGATCTCGGTGGCGTTCCCCAATTCGTACAGAGACGTGCATCAAGCGATGCAGCCAGTATTCCACTAAACTCGCCAGGACAAACGCCCCAGTGAAACAGGTTATTACTACGGATATCTTTGTTAACAGCACCACACATTCTCTTCCTTGTAGTTTCTCAAGAAATATAAAATGTAATCAACGACTTAGGAAAATCGGTTGGAATAAACAAGACTTTAGGTTATGACTGTTTTTTGTGATTTTTTGTTTGTGGTTTGTCAACTTTTTTTGACATTCAGGGCAGTTTTTGACTAATTTACTTAAGTATTATCAACTTCTTAGAAGATGATAGTGGTTTGCTGTCATTTTTGCAAAATATCAATGGCAATCTTAGTTTCACTTTTAACGACTGCTGCTAGAGGCTTACTCGTCGAAAATTTCATTAGAAAAACCCGTCAAACCGATACCGTGCAAGAGAAGTTCTTACGCACGCTTCTCCAGGCACATCGAGAAACCGAACTTGGTCAAAAATACGGGTTGCGGGATATTAAAACTATTGAGCAATTTCAAGAGCAAGTTCCAATTCTACCCTACAGCAGCTATGAACCCTATATAGAGCGCATTGTCCAAGGGGAAAAGAACATCCTGACAGCAGATCCAGTTGTTTATCTGACACTGACAAGTGGATCGACAGGAAAAAAGAAAATGATCCCAACAACTAGGCGATCGCAAAATACTACCGCACGAGCTGCCCTTACTGGTATCGGTTTTTTAAGTGAAGCGCTTTCTAAGCAAAAACGACAGTTCGGCAAACTGCTGGTAACTAACTCAGTAAAAATATGGGGACGTACCAGTGGGGGTATAGATTACGGCCCATCAAGTACGGGTGTGCTACGGATGGATAAGTCTCTTTACAAACAATTCTTTGCCCATCCTTACGAAACTCTACAACCTGCCGATAGCTTAGCCCGTCACTATGTTTGTTTGCTCTTTGCCCTGCGGGAAACATCAATGCGAGGCACAATCGCCAATTTTCCCATGTTGATTCTGCGAACGTGCAACTATTTAGAACGCTATGCAGAAGAATTGATTCGGGATTTGGATCAAGGGACAATCGCTCCTTGGTTGAAACTAGAACCAGAAATTCGCGTTCTTTTACAGCAGCAGTTGTCACCGACACCCAAACGAGCAACTCAATTGCGAGAAATCTGGAAATCGGAGGGACGCCTGACGCCTAAACTCGCATGGCCAAATTTTTCCTTTGTCGCTACTGCAAGAGGGGGAACGTCAGATTTCTATTTTGAGCGATTTCCCGCCTATTTTGGCGATACTCCCATATTTGGTGCCGTTTATTCATCAGCCGAAGGAATGTTTAGTATCTACCCTGATGTCAACGTAGATGGCAGCGTCTTGGCGATCGAAAGTAGTTTTTTTGAGTTTATCCCAGAAGATCAATGGGAGGCAGAGCATCCCAAAACTTTACTTGCAACTGAAGTTAAGGTAGGACAATGCTATCGAATTTTGATCACTAATTACGGTGGCTTTTACCGTTACGATATTGGTGATGTCGTTGAGGTGGTTGGTTTTTACGAAACGTCTCCTCTGATTGTATTTCGCTACCGTCGAGGAGGGTTTGTTTCTTCGACAACCGAAAAGACAACCGAATTTCATGTCACTCAGGTGATGCAAGCCCTGCAACAGGAATTTAGCTTACCCTTAGAAGATTTCTGCATTACCTTATCCGAAAATGATTTTCCTGCCCGCTATTTGGTGAACATTGAGCTAACTTCCGGCTATACGCTTGACAACCCCCAAGCCTTCTTAACTAGTTTTGACCGCAAACTCCAATTCGTCAACACTCATTATGAAATCAGTCGCCGAGACACCATCCCCCCTCCGCACCTGCGGATTCTATCTTCTGGCAGCTTTGGGATTATCCGCCAACGTCAACTCCAAAAAGGTATTCCAGATTCTCAGTTGAAGTTTCCTCACATTAGCGAAGATCGGAATTTTCTCACTGGCTTACCTGTGGAACAGGAGGTTGAATTGTAGGGGTAATTAGGAATTGGGAATTGGTGTTACTCATAAAGCCCTCCTTTTTAAGAGGGGTTGGGGGGATCTTCGAGGGTTAACTCAGATCTTGCACCTGTCTGGATAAACCCCTAAAACAGTCAAGTAGCAAAACTTGTGGAAAAGGAGAGGGTAGAAATGCGCGAAATACAACTGGATGCTCTTCCCCGATAGTCAACGATCTCTAAGAAGGCTTATGGCGAAATTTATATTGATCTACTTTTTCGCCAAGATACTCATAAGGTTGAAAAAACTCTATGGTTAAGATAGGAGATTTTCTACGATTTTCCAAAAGGATTTCTAGTGCTTTATTAACAAAAAATAAACCGATATGTTACAAGTTGTTCAAATCTTGGTGGAGTTATAAAAGCAATCACGCAAGGCATCTGATAATTTTTCGTGTTGGTAAGCTGTTCCACATTTAATTTGCAATAGCAGCATTACCCTTGTTTTTAATTCTT
>JAQYWO010000058.1 GCA_029379215.1 Rhizonema sp. PD37 | reverse complement strand
ATTTTTATCTCTACTAATATAATATAGACGTTATCATGAGCTAATCGTTTTGATTCATAGCTCTAATTTACCATGTCAAAAATCTAGTTTTGTCACTTCAAATCATTAATTTAATTTATGATTTTAGTCTTTAACATCTTGATTTATTTATATCATCCGAATCTATCTGCCATCAGTTCTTATTGCTCCTTATTGACAATAGATTTTGATGCCATTTTTGCTGATTCATGACGGCTCTTATGTCTTTTTTGTCTCTACATGTGTGTTTTTATTCTTGCTTCCCTTTTTTCTCTAAGTAATTTCCGTTTGTGACACTTGGGGTGCGGAAAGTGGGTTGTAAATCTATAGCAATAATTCCTTTGCGCTTATTCGTTCTTGTATCAAATTGAAAAAAATCTACGTATGGTGTACCAGAATCATTTGCTGGATAATTAGCTGGAAAAAATTCACCCTTATACTTAATTTTTTGTTCAGTACGTCGTAGCGCAAAATTATATAAAATAGGAGCTATCAATTTCAACTTATTAATATCCACTCCATTGTCTTCCCAGCACGCATCGAAATCTCCTGGTTTTTGTTTGCGACTCGCAAAACTGCCATCTATGAAAATTGTTCGACAACCAGCTAGTTTTAATTGTCTCATGGCTAGTTCCAAACCAGTGATCATCAGTTGTCTGGTCAAATTATTACCAAATCGTTCCTCAAACTCCTCCCATTCAGCCCAATGTACCCCGGAAGGCATCAACTTCAGAAAGTTAACTTTGACAAATTAAATCCAAGAGTTAAACCACATTCGCAGTCTATAACCATCAGAGGTGAGAGGTAAACCTAGATAAATAGGCATCCAGAAAACTAAGCTGCCTAAAATGAGAAAAGTAATCGTGACACTGATCGCACGGAGTTCTTTACGATAACTGAAAAGCCACCGGTCTACAAGCCAGGCGATCGCTAAAAACGCAAATACCACACCCGTCATGTAGTGGTAGATAAAAATGCAACGATTTACTCCTACCCAAGGGAGTAAATTAGCAACATAATTCACCAATATATATACAATAATCCACATATCAGTAGAAAATGCTGTAGCAACAGAAACACTCTTTCTCCTCGCTAAGGGAATTAAGAATTGCCACACTAGCATTCCCAACAAAAACAAAAGAGCAGCGACACCGAACCACCACAAAAAAGGATTGCCCATTGCATGGACATCATACATAAATTCGACATCAGCCGGAGGTAAAGGAGGTCCCTCCATGGGTAGCGGATCTTTTAAACTTTGTGTCGTTCCATAAAAATACGCTATTGGTCGTGTCATTAAAGGCCATTTATACCATTCTGCACAGTAGGGATGCACCTTGGGACTATTTCCCCCAAGACGTTCATGAAACAGCAAAATTTGCCTGTGTACTTCTATAAATCCATATCTTGTATCTATTTGTAGGTGTGGAATCCAGATGATGCTATAAACGATAGCCGGAATAATTCCTAAATAAAATATAACGTGAAAAATATTCAGTTGAGTGAGGTTGTGTAGCGGTGGTAAATTTTTAACAGTAAATTTTGTAGCAGATGCGTTATCTGTAATATTTATAGTAAATTTATTTTTTGCCCAAGCAATGAGCCAAATTAAATAAGTTCCCATCAGATAAAACACGCCGTTCCATTTAGTTCCAATGGATGCACCAAAAGCTATACCAGAAAGCATCAAGTATAAGCGAAATTTTCTTTTGTTTGCTAATGCTAACAATAAAAACAACTGTCCTAGCAAACCAAAAATGACGATATATTGATTGATGAGGGCATATCGAGACTCAACGAGAAATATACCGTCACAGGCTGTGAACAAACCAGCAAGTAAAGCAAAGCTACGGCGATAACTTAACTGATAGGCAATTCCTGTGACAAGCAAAGGAATAAATGAGCCGGAAAAGGCATTAATCCAACGATAATTTAAAGGGGAAAGTGTCCTACCTGTCAGCCCATTTACCTCATTTGGCGAAAAGGGAATATGAGTACTAATCCAAATTCCCAGTGCAATAATCAGTTTACCAAGTGGTGGATGACCATCAAAAAACGGCGTATGGGTAAGGTAATCATTACCAAATTTAGCATAGTAAAGTTCATCAAATACCAAACCATTAAACCGAGCCAGTCCCCAAAATCGCAAGGAAATTGACAGGATAAAAATTGCCGAGATGCCAATCCAGAACCACTTTTTAGTCATTAGTCATTAGTCGTTGTTCATTGGTCATTAGTCATTGGTCATTAGTATTAGACAAAAGACATTGGACAAATAACAAATGACAAAAGACTATGGACTATTTTCTACTTTAGCAATTTCTAGCATAGTCTTTAAAACCGAGTCTGGGTTCAGACTAATGGAATCGATTCCTTGTTCAACTAAAAACTGGGCAAATTCTGGGTAATCGCTGGGTGCTTGCCCACAAATGCCAATTTTCCGATTGTGCTTTTTCGCAGCAGCGATCGCCATTTTCACCATCATCTTCACACCTTGACTACGCTCGTCGAACAAACGTGCCACCAAAGCCGAATCCCGATCTATCCCTAGCGTTAGCTGAGTCAGATCGTTGGAACCAATCGAGAATCCGTCAAAAATGGATGCAAACTCCTCAGCCAAAATCACATTATTGGGTAACTCACACATCACATAAATTTGCAAGCCGTTAACCCCCTGCTGCAAACCATTTCTTGCCATTTCTGCAATCACCAGACGTCCTTCATCAGGAGTGCGACAGAAGGGGATCATCGGGATAACGTTTGTCAAACCAATCTCGTCTCTCACTCGCTTGAGGGCATGGCATTCTAGAGCAAAAGCTTCTCTGTACCTTTTGTCATAATAACGTGCTGCCCCCCGCCATCCAAGCATGGGATTTTCTTCGTGAGGTTCAAATTGTCTGCCACCTAATAGGTTGGCATATTCATTACTTTTAAAATCTGACGTCCTGACGATGACTGGGTTAGGATAGAATGCTGCTGCAATCCGACCAATGCCATGAGCTAACTTATCAACAAAGTACTGAGGTTTGTCATCGTAAAGGGCGGTGATTTCGGCAATTTTGGCTTTCACAAATTCATCTTCTAACTTGTCAAAATGAATCAACGCCATTGGATGAGTTTGAATGTGGTTGGCGATGATAAACTCTGTCCGTGCTAAACCCACCCCATCATTAGGAATGGCAGACAAACTAAATGCTTCTTGAGGATTGCCGACATTCATTAAAATTTCGGTACGAGTCCGAGGCAAGTTCTCTAAAGGAACTTCTTCAACTTCAAAGGGTAGTAATCCCGCGTAGACTTGTCCTTCTTCCCCTCCTGCACAAGAAACTGTGATTTCTTGATTAACTTTCAAGATTTCTGTGGCATTGCCGCATCCGACAATTGCAGGCACGCCCAATTCTCGCGCAATGATTGCGGCATGGCATGTGCGCCCCCCAGTGTTGGTAATAATTGCACTTGCTTTTTTCATGATTGGTTCCCAATCGGGATCGGTTCTATCTGTCACTAAAACTTCTCCTGCTTTGAACCGATCAAGTTTGTGGACATCCAAAATCAGATGTACTTTGCCTTGACTAATTGCTTCTCCGACAGCACGTCCTGTGATCAGGGGGAGTGGGCAGTGGGCAGAAGTGGGAACATTTTGACTCTCTGCGTCCGCGTCTGTCCGATTCAGAGCTTCTTCCCACAGGAGGCGATAAGTTCTTAAGACATTCTGTTCTTTTCGAGACTGGACTGTTTCCGGACGGGCTTGGACGACAAATAGTTCGTTGGTGATGCCGTCTTTTGCCCACTCGATATCCATGGGAGTGTGCGTACCGTGAATTTGGGAATAATGGTCTTCAATGAGACAAGCCCAACGCCCAAGCTGTAGAATCTCTTCATCAGTTAGGGCGTATTTACCTCTTTCAGGTAGAGGAACTGACACGTTTTTGGTATGTTTTGAGCCGTCGTCATAAACCATTTTGAGTTCTTTACTGCCCAACCTTTTATCGATAATTGAGTGAAAACCTTCTTTTAATGTCGGTTTAAAGACGTAGTACTCATCGGGGTTGACAGATCCTTGAACGACGTTTTCTCCCAAGCCGTAAGCAGCTGTTATGAGTGCAGCATTTTGGAAGCCTGTTTCTGTATCGATAGAGAACATGACTCCAGAAGATGCTAGATCGGAACGTACCATTTTTTGGACGCCTACGGCGAGGGCAACGCTAAAGTGGTCAAATCCCTTAGTTTGGCGGTAAGAAATAGCGCGATCAGTAAATAGGGAGGCAAAGCAGCGATGACAGGCTGATAGAATTCCTGCGACACCAGTGACGTTGAGGTAAGTTTCTTGCTGTCCGGCAAAACTAGCATCAGGAAGATCTTCGGCAGTGGCACTTGATCGTACTGCTACGTCTGTATCAGCATTATACCGATCACATAGAGTTTTGTATGCTGTGGCGATCGCATCCTGTAATTGAATTGGAAATGGTGTATGCAGCAGCAGCGAACGTGCTTTTTTCCCGCGTTCTTGTAAGTTTTTGACATTTTCCACATCCAAGTCTGAGAAGAGTTCGCGGAGCTTTTCTTCTAAAGACGCCGAAGAGATAAAATAGCGGTATGCATCAGCTGTGGTGGCAAACCCAGTCGGAACGTTAATGCCTTGATGAGTGAGTTGTGCGATCATTTCGCCTAAAGAAGCATTCTTACCACCGACTAGAGGGATATCGGTGATACCTACCTCATCAAACCAGAGGATGAGCGATCGCTCTTTAGGTTGTTGAAATACAGAAGTATTTTTAGATACTGTAGTCATCAGTATTTTCCTCGGGGGTAGATGTTAGAGTCGTTTGATTTGGTTTGTGATCGCGCTTCCTCTATGTCGGGTATATCACACTTAACTAAAATTTAATTTAGAGTTTCTCTAGATTTTAGTATAAAAGATTTTAGATCTTGGACTAGCATTGCTAAACTACCCATTGACAGAAGTCTGTTTCGGGAGACAGCAATTATGGCGAAATACGATAAGATTTTTAACTCAAAGAAGACAGCAGAAGAATCACTCAACCCAAAAGAAGCAGTAGCGGCGATCGCGATCGTGACTGCTGCGGCTGATTCTTCGTTAGAGGATGTGGATATAGATCTTTTAACTGATGTACTCTGGGGATTCGACATTTTTGAAGAATACTCAGATGACGATTTGTTGGAAATGCTTGACAGACTGGTTGTCATGGCTGAGGAGAAGACAGTGGGAGTGCTGTTCAATGCAGCTCGTGAAGCCCTTTCCGATGAACTCCTGCTCGATGCTTTTGCTGCTGGAGTCAGTGTACTTGTAGATGAAGAAGAACTACAAATCCCTAAAGGGAAAATGACTTTGCTCAAAAAACTTCAGGAAGCTTTAGAAATTGATGAAGAAGAAGCGAAGGAAGTTATAGAAGAAGTCATCACTGCCTTTGAAGAAGCAGAAGAAGAATACGATGAAGATGACGGTGAAGGTGATGGCTCACTGGGGGAAGACGATAGCCTCGCAGTGTATGAATCGCCTTTGAAAAACTTTACACTTCCAACACCAGTGTATACCGAGGAGGGTGGTAGAGTTCAAAGTCAAGACGGGTTGGTAAGTTTTTCCGATGACCTCGGTACAATGCTGAGAATCGACTATTACCGTATCCGGACGGAGCAGGAGAAGGAAATGTCTTCTGTTGGACAGGAACAATATCTGAAATCACTTTTATTAGACAAGTATGTCCCTGAAGCAATTGCACCAGATTTACCAAAAACATCTGTGAATTATACAGAATATTTGGTAGACGCAATGGACGGAGCTTACTTTGCCTTAGTGAATATGCCTGAAGGTTCAACGATTTCCAAGATCGCAAACAATGGCACTGCCACTAAGTTAAATGCATATCGGGGTCTGATTGCTTTTAGCGAAGGCAAATTCTTCTACATAGTCAGCAGCCAGCACAGCTTTCCTAAAGGAAAAACTCCCGGTTCAACCAAACAAGAGGCAGAGGATATTAAGCAGAAAATTCTAGAATTTGTTGAGACTATAGAGTTCTCTTAAGTATTGGTAATAGTCCATGTCATTAGTTATAATGGGTTGTAAAAGTTCGTTTTAAGCACTCTTCGTGCTTAAAATTAAGCGATTTATCGCTCACTACATACCCCTTAAAATTAATGACATAGAGTAGTAATGCGATCGCCTTCATTAGTGGTCTCCACACTCATGGGCGATCGCTTCTCAATAAAAGTAGGGTGGGTACTTTATTCAATAGTAAAAAATTATACTCATTATAAAAATAATGCAACATATGCCCATATAGGGGTGAGGAAAGTTGTTTGCTCTGACTATTGATTCATGTGTTGCAAACATTTTTGAAATTGGTATGAGATGAGAATACGAGGAATACAGTACCCACCTCAACCAAATCCGGCATCGCGTCTGTACTATTAGTTTTATCTCTTCTGCAACAAACAAAACATAACTAACGAGAAGAAAAATTTTGCCTTGAGCATGTCTTGCTGCTCATTTACAGTACCAGTGGCTAACTAAATGACTCCACGGTCCATGAAGGTTTTTGTAAAGGAGCCAGGTATCTAATACTAGCTCTACGAGGACAATAAATACACACATTGCCAAGGCAACAATGACAGGTAGACTGAGGTCAGGAAACTTGCTTTGCAGATCGACAATTCCAAATAACAGTAAAAATAGTAGCGAAATTCCTAGGAGTAAAGATAATTTAGCGATCGCGAGAATGAAACGACCGATTTCCAGGATACGATTGTAGAGCATGGAAAATCCCTCAAGAATTTCTTCAATGTTACTCAGTGTCAGCAAAATTTGTTGCAGGTTCAGATGAGCAGCTAAAGAGAATTTTTGCTTCTTATCAACCCATTCATTTTTTAAATTCGCTATTAGCTTGTCTAAGGGAAGCACCTGGGATGTAGACGCCCTGATAGGTAAATCCTTCAAATGCAAGGGAACCAAATAATCAATTGTCTTCACTAAGAGTGGATTAAAATCACTGAGTTCTGGAGTGAGCTCCTGGGTAAAACGAATCAGCTGGTGAATCTGGGCTTGAAGTTCACGGTAGTAGTCCATCCGCCTTTGACCAATCAACTGAGAATAAAAAGTTAGTAAAACAATTAGAACTCCTAACAGAGCAGCCAGAGACTGGGATACAGTCGAAAAAAATTCAATCGCTACCTCTTGGCGCACCGTAACCCAAGGGGCATTTTCCCGTTGAGCAAACATTAGCGTCACAACAAATATAATCCCAACGAGTGCTAGCTGATGACGGATAAAGATAGCTAGTAATGTCCGCAGTACAGGAGTAGTACTGAGTTTAACTAGGATTTGGAGACCTTGCAAAGGTTCACAAACTTGTAATCGTTGGAGTTTTCGGACTGACATGATAATAACAAGCAGTTCCTGACAAGGTGGACGATAATCGTACGGATGTACTGCGGATCAGCTGAGTATCAAACAAGGAGTTTGCTTTCCTGCCCATATAAGCTCCACATTTAGCCAATTATTTTGAGTCGAAATGGCGCACACCTTATCGTAAAAACTGAAGCTCCTACGTACTAGTGACAAAGGTAACAAGTCTGGTCTTACTAAAGTCACTGTCGCGTACATTTGTGCAAAAATTATCTAGCCATCCTATTTGAGAGTCTTAAAGAACAAAACGTAGAGTTACTGGAGTTTAGAATCTTGGATGATATTGCTTTGAAAACTGAGATTCCGAATTAGAAAGCTTTTGTTGAAGCTGACTCGATTTTGAAGAAATTGCATCTCAGGTACTAATAAGATTGAACTGAGCAAGGGTGAAATAGGTAAAAAACGAATAGACATATTCAGAAAAAAATTATACGTCAACCTAAATACGGGTGTATATTCACGCTACTTTGTTAGCATTTTTATACAATTTTCGGAGAGTTTAATGTACTCAATAGGAGTCTATAGAGTTTCTGTTAAAACAATAATGCAAGAACCAATGGATGCGATCTTAGAGCCTGCCTTAGAAGAAGATATGCCCGATAACTGGACTTTTATTTGGAGAGAAATTTGGAGCAAAACAAATTTTGAGTACCAAAAAATTATCAAGTTTTCTTATCAAGGTTCTATCTTAGGTTTGATTAGATATGCTGTTTACTTATCTGAGAATGATATTCCATACTTACTAGAAGTCTTACACCTAGAATCTGTGCCCACAAACAAAAAGTTGGTAGAGCCGATAGGAAAATGGCTTCTGTGGTACGCAATCCGAACTGGGTTAAAATTTTGTACACCCGAGGAGAATGGCGCTTTGATTTCTCTTGACTCTGTTGAGGATGCGATCGCGTACTATAGAGATATAATCAAGATGGAAGCTATAGGCTGGGTTACAATTGCCCCAGGAGAAGATGGTTATGCATTTCAATTTACCGTTGCAGGAGCAAGAGACTTCTGTGAAAGACAAACAAGTACTTATGCCCTCCCAAGAAGAATTGACTTCAGAACAGGTTAAAGTTGGTTATAACACTGAGATGAGCCATCAACAAAGGCAGAAATGGCTGAAAACTAGGATTTATTTACAGGTAAAGCCTGTTGTAGGGTAAGGTGTATACTTAACCTTGATACAAAGAGCAAAGGAAATTGCAGCTTTCACGCATCGGCAACTTGAAGATGTGCTGATAGAGTGGATTGACCACACTATTGCGGATCTACCAGTTGAGTCACTACCCGATGAGCAGGTGTTAGCTTTGTGCGATCTGCAGATGGCATCTCAACGGCAAGAGGTTTTTAGTGATCTGTTAGCGCGTAACCGAGAGGCTCAGCTCAATCAAGTAGAAGTTAGACAACTAGATGAACTTATGCAGGTCTACCGACATGGTTTGGTACGTAAGGCTATCGCCTTGACAGTGGCTGTTACACGCGGCTTAAAGCCAGCTCTCAACTAACAGCAATGGCTCGAACTTAAAAATCACGACGTAAGCTTTGACAGTGCTTTTTGAGCCGCCGTAACTCCCAACTGTTTTTCTGCCCACTTCTTTGCTACCTTCATAAGTATAGTTTGACTGAGTTTGGAACGTGCATCTTCCCAGTTATTAATATAAAGTAAATCTTGAGCAAAATAAGTTTCTTGTATTTCCAAGCTTGTGGAATATAAATTATTTTCTGGCTGTGAATAAGCAGACTGAAATTGTACCAATGTATCTTCAAATGCTGGTAATGATTTCAGTTCTGGCGTTAACATATTAATTATTAAGGAAGGAGCGTAATAACTCTCATCATCGACCCTTTCTTTTAGTGGTGCGACTTTACCAAGTTGCGATAACACAAGACTTGTACCTCTAACGGATTGGGAATTCATTGTTGTGACTAGAAAACGCTGAATCCGGGGATCAAGAATGATAGGACTAGATATTTGATTCAAACCTGCACTTAAATCAATGAATATATAATCAGCACCAACGGCTTTACCTAAACGATGAATAGCATTGCCGCATTCCCAAGCTCCGTTTGGACTTGTGACTAACTGTTCAGGTAAGATAGGTGTATCTAATAGCTGGCGATCGTCAAGACATGCAGGTAAAAAATAGACGGTTGACTTTCCTTCATATTTAGGAGATTTGTTAACTTCCTTGGCAAATAATGAAAGTGTTTGTTCTCTCTCAATAAATGAGTAATGGTAAGATTCGAGAAAATCAATGAAAGAAACTGCTGGTTTTAGCTTTTCAGTAATGTTCCAGTAAGTAAGACCAGGAGATTCTAAATCAGTATCGATAACTAATACAGTTATCGACCTATCAAATTCTTTCGCTGTATCTAGTAGGGCAAAAAGATGCGCTGCCAAATTTAACGTTTTTCCTACACCGCCTTTAAAAGAATAGAAAGCTATTAAATTTTGTTTGTCAGTATATGGTTCAGGAAACTTAACTGGATTTACTGTTACGTGTTCCGTCTTCAAGTCACCATCAAGATAAACAACTTCTTTCCAAAATGGACGCACAGAAATATCCGTTGTACCTCGCTCCTCTCCAAGGATGAATTCTACTGACAATGTTGCGTTACCAAGTGTAAGGTGAATAATAGACTCATCTTCCTGATATAAGTCTTTGAACCACTTTTTTAAAGCATGTGCGGCATTATCTCTACTTTCTTCGCCAATCAAACCTATTTCCAAAGCATCGGAGAAACAGCGAATCCTAACGACTCCTTCTGGAAGGTTGCTCCCATAGCTAGTTTCGCGGCAAATAGTTCTTCTAACATCCAACCATGTCAGTAGCTTCATAGATGTTATGGTCCTTTAAGTTCTCCATCTATCCATTTTACAATTTCTAACAATTTATTTTCTAAATCCTCGTCTGTTATATCAAATACTCCACAACATCCACCGTAGCGCCACATTTGGTTAACATCACCAGGGGTAAACTTTCTTTCATCATTACCACTCTTACCTTTTATTGGCTTCATGCCTAGCTGTGATGGTAACCTCAAACTTTGATGAGCAGACAAACAATCTAGTAGTTTATTTACATCATGTTGGCATTCAGAAATCTCGCTACATAAATCAGAACGATTTTTTCCCTGTCTCCGTAGCAAAACTGCTTTCAGTCCACATTCAACTGCATAAAATAAGAGTAATCGATGAGCGTTAGTTCGTGGTATTTTCTGGGAAGCTAATTTATTTTCTCGCCAAGCCTTCTCTATTTCTCTATCAGTGAAAGGGATTACCATTACTTTATCGGTCTAAATCGCCACGAACTAACTTAGACATCTTATGTCAAGATTGTCTCACCCATTGACTGTTCATCAGGTCACATGAGCAGTTTTTTACATCGGTATTCATTTCTTGCTGTTCGGGAGTAGCTTGCAAAAAAACTTTTCACTGCTTAAGAAAGATATTTAAGAAGAACATCAAGATAGGGGCAGAAAATCAATTCGATCTTGATACTCGTCCTCAAATGAAGCGTCAGCAATAAGGATTAACTCTTCAATATTCTCACCCACACTCAGTTTAGCATTCAAGATAAAAATTCCCGGTATGTGACGACCTTGAGCTAGGTGATGGTTCAAATGAACAGGCATTGATTTTCTATTGTTCGTGACCAAAATGAAATCATGCTCCTCGCACCAGCACAAAATTTGTGGATCAAGCGTGCCTCTTGGAGGTGCCGTGAGTTCACCTATTGCTAGGACAAATAAATCGGGCTTCAGCCGACGGAGTTGGTTTGTGTAGGTTGGATCAACGTTTTCATCGATCAGATACTTGAGGGTCATTTGCCTGCCTCAGCGCATCTCTTTCAGCCCTTAACCTCCGTAATTTCTCTGCAACAGGCGGCAGATTGTGCTTCTGCTCTTCTCGCATTTGCTCAGCCCACTCCAACCAGTCCGTCATATATGCATCAGCGGCTTCTTTGTTATGCAAGTAATATAAAATTGTGGCATAAACTTGCTCTAGCGTTAAGGACGGATAGATATTAGCAATTTCCTCTGGTGTTCGGGCACGAAATAGATAATCAAACAAAATCGTCTCAATTCCTATCCGTGTGTCCTTGAGCCGAATGTCATCGGGAGCTAAAAAGTTGAAATAGTCTTCGAGTTGCATGGCTAATATTTTCGGTTCTGTCACAAATTTTTTAGGTACTCAGAGATTTTTTCCAGAAATCCCTTGGTTGAATATTAACGTAAGTTGCTAGTTATTTAGTTAGGCGATCGCTCAATCGAAAGCTCTTTAATGCGATCGCCGTCGAACCCACTTAATTTTCAGTCCTTTTTTTGCGTCGAACTCAAGTTAAATTGGAGTAAATCGCATTACAGCCACTGAACAAAGATTAATTTTATGCCTACTGCACTTTTAAAAAATGGCGAAACCGTCCAAGTCCCTGTAGAAGAGTTGGAACAGTTCATTCAAGACAATGAAGAAAATATAGTAGTTCAGCACGTCAAGCGTCGCGGAAAGCTTAGAAAGAACTTGGCTGAGGCTGAGAACGTTACTAATTACTAAGCCCGCAACGAAAGCAAAGAACTCTTAACAGAGGAAAAAATCAGCCCTGAATATTCCTAACACAATTACTATTCGTAAAAATTAAGAGATGTGCCGAAATAATTCGTAGTTTATCAGCTTGTTTAGTTGACTAACGTTCATTTGACATGATATTCTATATACAATAGAAAAGGTTTGCCCATATATTCAATCACCGCAGGAATACTGAGCCATTTTAGATGAAAGCTTTGGAAATTGCTACGCTCTGCGATTTTAGTGTGCGTGGCGATCGCCTGTCATGAATATACGCTCCTTTCGACTGTACGCTTCATCTACCACAGGCATCACAAACGAAGCATCTTTCAATCTAGTAGTCCGATTTTACGACGCTTGAGCCATTGTTGTAGCTGCTTTTCTACCAAGTCTGAGAAATCTTTCCCTCCATCTTCAAGTTGTGATCGCTCCTGATGAAGAAGTTGGTAGAGATTGATAAGCTATCAAGCGGTTGAGGGCGATCACACTCTTTGTAGTCCTTTTTTCGCGTCGAACTTAGGTAATTAAAAGGGTGGGTAATCACTACTTACTGTTGACTATTATTTTATACTAAATAAATAGATCAGTTTTTTTTCAATACAGAAATGAGTATCGGGATGAATCAGCACTTCATCTATTTGCGTTCATCTGCGGTTATTTCTTTTATAATCTCTGTAAATGACTATAAATTAACCAATATACTAACACATGTCACCCACCTCTACTGTAGAAGTCACGATATCCCTGTCATCTATAGATTTACAAGACGAAGAATTGTTGCAAGCCCAAGTAGAAGATTTACTACCACAGATTAGAGAAGTTGATGGCGTAGAAGAAGCTCATTTAGTCACAGAAGAAGCATCTCCAGCACTTGCAAAGGGCGAAGGCTTTATTGTCGGAGCAATCAAGGCTTTGATTGTTCCTGGTAGTACGGCTTTGTTTAATTTTCTCAAAGAACACTTTAGTGGCAAGCCGATAGAGATTACACTCAAAAAAACATCTGACAGTCAAGAACTGAAAATAAAAGCTGGAAATCAAAAAGATTTTGAATTTGCCTCTCAAAAAGCGCAAGAGTTTTTGAAATCTTAGGTAGGCTAATGAGAAAAATTGCACTACTGATTGGGGTGAGTAAGTATGAGCCAGAATTGAACCCACTACCAGCACTACCAGCAGCCGTTAAAGATGTTGAAGCAATGCGTCGAGTTTTGGCAAACCCGGAAATGGGAGGCTTTACCGAAACAGATATCATTGTGCTAAAAAATCCTCAACCATACCGAATGCAAACGGAAATTGACAATCTGTTTGCTGATCGTAACAAAGATGATCTGCTATTGCTTTACTTCTCAGGTCATGGAATAAAAGATGAGAAAGGTAGACTGTATCTATCAACTAATGGAACATACAAAAGGAATGGGAGACTTGTACAACCGTCCGCAGTCGCCGCCAGTACTATCCATGAATACATGAACGAGAGCAGATCCCAAAGACAGGTGCTGATTTTGGACTGTTGCTTCAGTGGGGCGTTCCCTCAGGGGCTAACTGTCAAAGATGATGATACAGTCAATGTACAAGAGCAGCTCGGTGGTAAGGGAAGGGCGATCCTCACATCTTCTACTTCAACTCAATATTCCTTTGTTCAGGAAGGTTCAGAACTTTCGATTTACACCCGATATCTGGTAGAGGGGATTGAGAAAGGTGCCACCGACAAAGACGGCGATGGTTGGATTACTGTTGATGACTTACACGAGTATGTTAGTAGCAAGGTGCTTGAAGCTGCTCCGGCAAAGATGACTCCCAAGTTCTATCCTGGTGAGGAAGGGTTCAAGATAAAACTGGCAAAGTCGAAAAAAGCAGAATATGATCTGAATTTACAGCCAGTAGCAGCAGAAGAACAAACAAAAACGCCATCATCATCAGTTCCACAGTCCAAACCTTCCTCTGCTATTCAAACTCAGCCGTTTGAGTTCGAGTTTGTTACCCTAAAACTAGTCCAAAAACGCTCAGGACCGTTTGGACTTTTCAGGCAATCAACTTTTCCTGAGATCAACCGCAGTCGAGGTCGAGCAGAATTCTTTGCAGAAAACCTAGGTTATGGTGTGTTACTTGAAATGGTAGCAATTCCTGGTGGTCAGTTTTTGATGGGTTCTCCAGACAATGAGCTAGAACGGTTAGAAACTGAAAGTCCACAGCACATTGTCACAATTCAACCCTTTTACATGGGCAAGTATGCTGTTACGCAGAAACAATGGTTTGCAGTAATGGGAAATAACCCATCTCACTTTCAAGGAGCAAAGCGACCTGTAGAGCAAGTTTCTTGGAATGATGCGGTGAAGTTCTGCCAAAGGCTTATGCAAAAAACTGGTAAAGATTATCGTCTACCCAGCGAAGCAGAGTGGGAATATGCAGCTCGTGCGGGAACAACTACACCATTTCACTTTGGTGAGACAATTACGACAGATTTAGCAAATTATCGAGGAACCGACTGGACTTATAAGGAAAAAGTGTACCTAGGTAATTATGGTCATGGTTCTAAAGGTGAATATCGTGAACAAACAACTGTAGTAGGAAAATTTCCTCCAAATGCTTTTGGTTTACATGAAATGCATGGTAATATATGGGAGTGGTGTCAAGATACCTGGCATAAAAGCTATAAGGGCGCACCCAGCGATGACACTGCATGGTTAAGTGAAAATAATAATGATTATTGTCGTCTGCTGCGTGGCAGTTCGTGGCACTCCCCTCCGGAGTTCTGTAGATCGGCGTTACGAGAGAGGAAGGCGGATGGCAATGAACACCACAACGTGGGTTTTCGGGTTGTGGTTGGCGGGCACAGCACTCTTGTGTGTCAGAGTCCGCGAATGGGAATTCATTGATCGTACCAAATGAGAGTCCAGACCTATTCCAGTGAGGTTACTAATAACCTCCGAATATCAAACTGAGCCGGATAGCTTGGTAGGCTGCAAGGTCGAACAGTTGTCCGGTTTATCAAGTATTAAATTAGTAGACAAGATTTTGACAATGCGATCACACCCTCATCTGTTTTGTAGGGTGCGTTAGCGCTGATGCAATAGAAGCTGACTGGAACAAATACCTTGAACACCTGCTTAAAAATTGATTCTAATCCAGAAATACTTGAGCTTGAACCTTAAAACGTTGTGCTAAATGTTGAATTTGACTCAGGGTTAAGGCAAGATCATTGTTTAAAATAGATTCCATTGTTTCCGATGTACCAATTTCTGGCAAATCTGAGAAACCTAGTCCATGTTCCTCCATTAAATAGGCCAATACATCACTCCCGCTACAATTAGGAATAGAATAATGTTCTGCCTCATAAGCCTCAATCAGCGTCCCTAACGTATCAAGCAAATTATAAAGAGGATGCTGTTCATTTGTGCCAATTTCATCAATTAAATCTTTTAATCGCTCGGTTGCTTGCTCATACTCTTCATCATTGCGAATCGTAAGCAGAGGTGCGATCGCGCTCCAATGGGTATTAATGTCTGGGGGAAATGTAGTTAAGTTTTCCATTGGTCTTTGTCGTATTCTGAATGGGTCAAGGTATCATAGATATAAACTTTTTGACGATTAAAGTGAATTGAGGTAATTAATCGGTATTTATTACCACCAATATTAAACACGATTAGATCACTTACAAGATCGGCACTAGGAAAAACCGAGCGTAATTCGTCAAAAGTCTGAAAGTTTGCCGAGTTCATGAGTTTAAACCAACGAATCAGCGCAGTTTCACTATCAGGATACTTTTCCCAAAATTGACGCAATGCTTTACGAGAAATAACGTGCATTATCCGCTGGATTCATTAAGCTATTATAGCGAATCTCGTCACAGTGCGATCGCTAATTTTGTAGAGATTGTGTTAAAAGTCATGTGATCGCTTACATCATAACAGTGACTTAAACACTTTTTTTAATGGAGTTGGAGTTACATCCGAAGGGTAATAGAGATCGCCCTCAATCACGTCAAAATCGCTCCACCCATCAACCGTTCATACCGATACTTCAATTCTTCCTTCATTAAGAACCAACGTTCCAACGTTGCATCCATTTCTATTACCTTTTCCGCTGCTTGTCGTGCCAAGATTAACACTTCCTCGTCATCAACTAAACTTGCTAGTGTAAAATCTGGCACTCCTGATTGCCGAGTTCCCAGTACCTGACCGGGACCGCGAAAACGCATATCCATTTCTGAGATAAAAAACCCATCCTGCGATTGTTCTAACACCTTCAACCGTTGTTGAGCGTCAGGGCTTCTGGAACTACTCATCAACAGACAGTAGGACTGTGCAGCACCACGACCGACACGTCCCCGGAGTTGATGCAACTGAGATAAGCCGAAACGCTCAGCATTTTCCACGAGCATAACTGTTGCATTAGGCACGTCTACACCTACCTCAACAACAGTCGTGGAGACGAGGATTTGAGTTTGGCGATCGCGAAACTTACTAATCGCTTCGTCCTTCTCGGCGGAACTCATGCGACCATGAAGCAGTCCGACTTGAAACTCACAGAAAATGGTTTCCTCTAACTTTTTATACTCCTCTACAGCCGATCGCAAATCTAGCTTTTCTGATTCCTCCACCAACGGCAAAACCACATATGCCTGTCTTCCTTGAGCAATTTCCCGATTGATGAGGTCGTAGGCATGGGTGCGTTCCTGACCGGAAAGCACTGTTGTCTGAATCTTTTGCCGTCCTGGTGGTAACTCATCAATTTGACTCACATCCAAATCCCCATGTACTGTCAGCGCCAACGTTCGGGGAATCGGAGTCGCTGTCATCGTTAATACATGGGGTTGCTCGCCTTTTTGCTGCAAACGCGCCCGTTGCTCTACTCCAAAACGGTGTTGCTCGTCAATCACAACCAAACCCAGTCGCTGGAAGTTGACAGGGTTTTGGATCAAGGCATGAGTCCCAACTAAAAGAGGCAATTCAGCTGTTTCTAACTGCGCGTGTATTTGTCGCCGTTTTACCACCTTAGTTGAACCTGTCAGTAATTCCACTGGGATGTGCAACAGATTAAACCAGCTGACCAACTTGCGGTAATGCTGTTCTGCGAGTACTTCTGTGGGAGCCATCAGTGCTGCTTGGTAACCAGATTGAACGGCAGCCAGGATAGCAATCACTGCGACAACTGTTTTCCCAGAACCCACATCCCCCTGCACAAGACGATTCATGGGTACGGGTTTTTGCAAATCGTTGAGGATTTCATTGACAACTCTTGCTTGTGCGCCAGTCAGTTGAAACGGCAGAATTTGGTAAAATTGTTCTACCAGTTGACCTCTAGGGACAAGAATAGCTTTTGTGTGAGCTTGCCGTGCTTGATGCTGACGTTGGAGTAATCCGAGTTGTAGGTAGAAAAATTCATCGAACACAAGACGGCGACGGGCGACTTGGAGGGTTTCGGTATCTACAGGGAAGTGAATGTTTGCGATCGCATCCTTCAACTCCACCAAATTATACTTGCTTCTCAAACCACTAGGTAATGGGTCTTTCAGGTGAACTGCACAAGGCAAGGCGGCTATAACTGCTTGTCGCACCAAATCAGCCCCAATCCCTTCAGTCAAAGTATAAATTGGCACTATTCTCCCAATAGTCAGCGACTCAATTGAATCTCCTGGATTTGCCAAAACTTCCAATTCTGGATCTTCAAGTGTCAAACCGTATTTACTTTCTTTCACTAAACCGCACGCCGCGACAATACTCCCCACTGGATAACGGCGCTTTAAATTTTCTTGCCAACCGCGACTGCTAAAGCGAGTACCTGCGAAAAATCGACTAATTTTGAGTTGGGCAGTATTATCCCGCAACTGCACTTCTAAAATTGTGAGTTTCTGGTTGCGGGGACTTGTGTAGCATTTACAACTCTTTACCTTTGCTACAATCGTCACCGTCTCACCACCCTTTAACTCGCGAATAGTTACCTGACGAGCATAGTCAATGTGATCGCGGGGATAGTAAAAAAGCAGATCGCGAACTGTAGACAAACCAAGCCGTAGTAAATTACTGGCTTTTCTCAGTCCTATTTCTGGTAAATCACTAAGTTTTTGCTCTAATTTAGGAGCAAGTGTGCGACTTATCTCAGTCACAACCGGAGATTTTTTGACAGTGGGGGTGTAAGAAATGCTCGCTCCCTTGGACACTTGCTCTGTGTCTCCCTCTTCTTCTACTTTCTCAGTTGTTTGTTGTAATTGGTGTAAATAAGAACGAGTTTGGGCTATTAAATGTTGTCTGTCTTCCAACTCCAGATTTTGATAGCTAGCATATTGAGCCGCCAATTCTTGCCACCGACGGCGTTCAACGCTTGGCAAAGTAGTGGGGAATTTGCCTAAAGTCAAGGTAAGAAACTCACTGAAGCGGTGTTGTTTGCCTACCAAATCTGTAAAGCCTTGTTCTGCCTCTACTGCCAAAGCTTTCTGCAATCTTAACCAATCTGGTTTGTCATTAGTCATTGGGCATTGTCCATCTGTAAATAGTTTTTAACATGAACAAAGGACAATTGACTAATCATCGAACCAACTAGCACGCCATGCGGCTTCAGCTTGAGCAATTGACTTTTCCTGCTGTCTTTTTTGATACTCTAGTCCGAGCTTGTTCAGGTGAACTAAGAAGGAGCGAATTTGCTTGCGTTTAGATGACAGTACTGAATCGGCAAATTCAATCTCGCCAAGTCGGAGGTTAATAGCTACTATCCGCGTGGGAATGGAGTCTTGCTGCCCTGTTTCAATTTCAATAACTAAGTTTAATAGATTCGGGGGTCCAGGCACCATCTCGGCAGATGCTTCTGATACGGCTGTTGCAGCTTCTAAAATTGATTCTGGTAATGTTTTGGGTAGTATTCCTGCATTCTGTAATAGAGAATTAGCCTGACTGGAAACTGTTTTCAATGTCTGTTGCGTCGTCATTTCTAGATGGCGTTGCCATTTTACGACTTCAATAGGGTTAGAGGTATCAAGAGGTTTGGGATCAGGGATTTTGAAGCCAGCACGGCTAAAGCCATGCGAATCGTTCTCCACATTTCCCAAATCCTTCTCTTTGTCGCTGATTGTTTCGAGTACGGACTCTTCGGAAAGAAAATTTTCTGTTGAAGGAAAGTCAGGAGGAGGAACCATTGCTACAGGAGCAGAGAAGTCCTCGCTAGGAGGAACCATTGCTGTTGGAGAGACTTCTGTAAAAGATGGTTCTACTAGTTGCTGGGGATTGCTTTGATTTTCTTCAAGGTTTGCAGTTGTTACCATAAGTGGAGGAACTGTCACAGGTGTTTCCATTGCATGTGAGTCCACTTCCGGAATCGAAGCAATGAAGCTCTCCTGTTCTTCTCGTCCTTCCTCTTTACTTTTTATCTGAGCTAGTAACTGTTCTGCTCCTTGTTTACCTATTTTACGCAAACCTTGTTGCAATTGCTGTCGCTTATTCAAGGATAAACTGAGAAAGTTTTCCGGATACCCTTGGGTACACAGGTGATAGCTAGCCAAAATTAACTGCTGTCGCACAGCTTGCCCCAAAGTCGTTAAATAATTAGCATAAGCGCCTTGGATTTCCTGTGCGATCGCTCTTATCGCCTCTTCCAGCGCTACTATGTCTCGCTCAATTCGCTCGAGTCCTCTCGCCATATCTTTTGTTTATTGCTCATTTTAACCTAATAATGGTACAAATGTACGCAATCCTTTAATAGGGAATGGGGAGTGTGTCATAGGTTTAATTCAGATAACTTGTGAGTAAACCCGCCCGTACAGGAGGAAAGGGAGTAATTATTCTCCCCTCTCCCTCTCACACTTCTCCCCGTCTGTTACTTATTCCCCATTTGTGCGGCAACTTCCTCACTAAAGCTCATTTGTTGCTTTTCAATACCTTCGCCGAGGATAAAGCGGACAAAGCGACGGACTTGAATGTTTTCGCCCAGCCCAGAAATATTCTGCTTAATCATATCTTCCACGGAAATACTTTGATCGCGGATATATGGCTGATCGAGCAGAGTCATTTCTTTCAAGCGTTTCTCAATTCGCCCTTGAACAATCTTTTCTTTGATGTTCTGTGGCTTATTACCCAAGTCATCCCGCCCCATCTCAATATCCTTTTCCTTTTGTACGAGTTCGGCTGGGATTTCATCTACGTTGACATACTCGACATTTGGGCAAGCCGCAACTTGCATGGCGATATTCCGTGCTAGAGTTTTGAACTCTTCACGACCTGCTACTGCATCACTCTTACAGTCCAGTTCCACCATGACACCAACTCTACCACCTGTGTGAATGTAGCTGTCTACAATTCCTTGAGTGCCTTCTTCTGCTGGCTCAAATTTGGTAAAGCGACGTAGCTGGATATTTTCCCCAAGATTAGCAATTGTTTGCTTGATGAACTGATCTACAGTTAAATTCTGATCTTCAATATATGGTTGAGTCATTAAAGACTCAATATTGTCTACTGTGGCTGCTTGATTCGCTATGTTATGAACTAGGCTCTTAAAAGCATCGTTACGAGCGACAAAATCAGTTTGGCAGTTAACTTCTGCTAGCACGCCAACCCGACCTTCCGGTTGAACATAGCTGTCTACCAGCCCTTCAGCAGCAACACGTCCTGCTCCCTTATCGGCTCTCGCTATGCCCTTTTGTCGCAGCCATTCGATGGCTTTTTGCATGTCGCCTTCGGTTTCTTTGAGCGCTTTTTTGCAGTCCATCATACCAGCGCCAGTTTGTTGGCGTAGCTCTTGGACGAATTTTGCAGGTATTTCCGCCATATTGTCTCGATTCCTACTTTACTGACAGTTATAATCACTCTCAGGTGTTGAATATTTATATCTTACTCAGGGCTGGGTCAAAACCAACAGCAATTAGCTAACAGTTGTTAGCTAATTGCTGGCACGCTAACAACTAATTATTCTTCCTCTTCGTCATCAGGCAGTGAGTCACTATACTCACTCTCGTCGTAATCGTATTCGTCCTCACCAATTTCGTCGTAATCGAATTCTTCTTCTGCATCCAATTGACCGTGACGACCTTCGTAAATGGCATCAGCCAACTTACCTACTATCAACTTAATCGAGCGGATGGCGTCATCGTTTGCTGGGATGGGAATATCTACGACATCTGGGTCGCAATTTGTATCTAACATAGATACAATCGGAATTGCTAGTTTCTGACATTCCTGGACTGCATTATACTCGCGGCGCTGGTCTACAATCACGACTATGTCAGGAACTTTCCGCATAGTTTTGATACCGCCTAAGTATTTCTGAAGCTTTGCCATTTCCCGACGCAGCATTGACGCTTCTTTTTTCGGCAGTAAATCTAGAGCGCCTGTTTCTTCCCGACGCTCTAAGTCTTTGAGTCTGTCTGCGCGAGTTTTTATGGTTGCCCAGTTAGTCAGCATTCCTCCCAACCAGCGTTGATTAATGTAGTGGGAGCCACAACGTGCCGCTTCTTGGGCAATGATTCCTGCTGCTTGCCTCTTCGTGCCCACAAACAGAAATTTCTTGCCAGCTTCTGCTTGCGATCGCATATAATCATATGCTTCTTCCATCAACTGGGCAGTCTGCACCAAGTCAATGATGTGCACTCCATTACGGGAAGTGTAAATATAGGGGGACATTTTTGGATTCCACCTGCGGGTTTGATGCCCAAAGTGAACCCCCGACTCCATCATCTGAGCCAATGAAACAACTGGCATATTTTTTCTCCTATTCGGGTTAAACCTCCATCCAGGTGTATTTCTAGAACAAGAAACACCCGAATTCCTGAATGTGCGAGTTTAGACAACTCTTTTAGTATATCACAGAAAATACTGCTTTGCGAAAACTTATTTACGTATTTATGCTGTTTTTAATGTAACATAAATTATATTAGTCTATGTAAGGCAATCGCGCTCGAACATGACGAAAAAAAGCACTTAGGACTGCTCTGCTAGGAACGAGCACCATTTTTTATTTTATGAAAAAAAATTATTTTCATCTGTTTTGGTGCTTTTACTTGAGAGCGGCCACATCTGGAGCGCAGACGAGTGTAATGGGGATGTATTCCTGGCTGCGGAGTGAGAACAACAGAGTTCTTCTAATGAGTTCTGTAGGACTTGGTGGCGAGTTGAGTATAAATGTATTTTAATTGGTCACAAAAATTAAAATTGCCCCTAAATTGGTAGGGACAATTTAAAATCTGTCTTGGGAATGCCACTACTGGAAGGAAACCGAAGTGATCCTCGCATGATTGAGCGGGAAACCAGCCAAAGAAGCGGCTCTGGCTACGGGCGCAACTTTCCGCACGTATCCGCGCATCCAAATCCGTGGGGATATTCTTAGTTCTTCTCAAAAAGTATTTATGCTGCCAATCCAACAACCACCACTGCCTTTAAATGAGCAAGATAGGCTTAAGAAACTTCAGCAATACCAAATTCTGGATACAGATGCCGAACAAGCATTCGATGATATAACTGCTTTGGCAGCTTATGTTTGCGGCACTCCTATTGCTTTTGCCAGTTTAGTCGATGCCAGTCGGCAATGGGTTAAGTCAAAGGTTGGTTTGGAAGTAACAGAAATTGCTAGAGAATTATCATTCTGCGCTCATGCATTATCTCAACCTGACAAGGTCATGATTGTGCCTAATACTTTAGAAGATGAGCGCTTTGCGACTAACCCGTTTGTGACATCCACTCCCAATATTCGATTTTATGCAGGCGCACCCTTGATTACGCCTGATGGGTTTGTCCTCGGTACCTTATGTGTGATTGATTTTGTGCCACGAGATCTCAGCCCAGAAAAGATTGCAGCATTGCAAGCGCTGAGTCGTCAAGTGATCAGCCAAATGGAACTACGAATGAATTTAGCCAGATTAAAATACCAGATTCACCATCGTTACGAGACAGAAAAGGTTCTACGCGCTACCAATCAAAGATTAACTCAAATTTTGAAGAGACTGCGACAGACTCAAGTTCAACTCATTCAAAGTGAAAAAATGTCGAGTCTTGGTCAACTCATTGCTGGTATAGCCCATGAAATAAATAATCCTCTCAACTTTATTTATGGAAATCTCAACCATGTCAGCATTTATGTTAAAGACTTACTTAACTTGCTCTGTCTTTACCAACACCACGAGCGTAACCCCAATGCGGAAATTCAACATCAAGCTGAAGTCATAGATGTGAATTTTTTGGCTGAAGATTTGCCCAAGGTAATATCTTCGATGCAAATGGGTACTGAGCGGATCATCCAGATTGTGCAATCTTTACGCAATTTCTCTCGATTAGATGAAGCCGAAAAGAAACCTGCTAATATCCATGAAGGTATTGATAACACTCTCCTAATCTTGCAGCATCGACTCAAGCATAAAGCACAACGTCCGGAAATTCAAATTATCAAAGAGTATGGTGACCTTCCAGATATCGAATGTTACGCTGCACAACTGAATCAAGTTTTTATGAATCTTTTAAATAATTCTGTGGACGCGATCGAAGAGTCATTTTTCAACAGTCAATCGCCACTTGCCGCAAAAAGTAAAGGACAAATTTGGATTCGTACTGAATTACATCAGAATTCTATTACAGTCAAGATTACTGATAACGGAGCGGGAATTCCAGAAGCAATTCAAAAACGGATATTCGATCCATTTTTTACAAGTAAGCCTACAGGAAAAGGGACAGGATTAGGACTCTCAATAAGCTATCAAATTGTCGTTGAGAAGCATAAAGGTACTCTATCTTATAAAACAAAACCAGGTATGGGTACTGAATTCTATATTGAAGTTCCTATTAGGATTTAGGAGATGTAAAGACGCAATAACTCTCTGTGATTGCTGTAATGTTCTACATACTGCCCAAAAACAAGCAGATTTTACAAGATACGAGCATTGACTCGCAAGCTAGCGGAATGAAATCCGCCCCATATGTACGGCAGGGTTTCATCAGACATGAGCGTTTTCTCACAAGTCATCTGTGTCCTTGTTACAAGCCGCTCTCCGGCTATTGATGGAGTTTTTAATTTTGATTTTTGGCTTCCCCGAAAGGGCTGACTCCTCTCTCCTCATAAGCTGCATAAACTCCTTGTACGTTATACCAGTTCAGGAAGATCCGAGCAACTTCTAAAGCTAGCTGTGGTTTGCCTAAATTAATCAGCCAGCGTAAAAAAGGAGCCATTGTACGTTCGTTTAGGATGCCATTAAGTGAAAGAATTCCCCATAGTAGACGATGCAAAAAAGTCATTTGAATCATCATTTTCACTTCCCACATGGGATGCTTTTGATAAAACAAAACTCCCATACGTCCGCGTTGAATTTCTCTATCAATTAAACGGGGAATTTGCTCTAAGCTAAAAGGCGGATGCCAGTGATATCCAACGGCAGCCGGACATTTAATCAGCTGTAACCCCAGTTTTTTGAGTCTGACACCCAGTTCTAAATCTTCCCAGCCATAAAGTTGAAAGCTGATGTCAAAAAGTCCAGCTTTCTCGAGCCAGTGTTTGGGAATTGCAACATTTCCTGTGGCGAAAAAGGCTGCTGAAAAATCTGTGAGTTTATATGGTTCAGAAGTCGGATTGTCGAAATTGCAAGTATTAATAACTGCACCATAGGTAAAGAAGCGATCGCTCCCCAACGTCTTCTGTCCTTGCAGCAATGCATCGGTATGGGCTTGCAGAAAATTAGGAGTGACGACTAAATCGCTATCAATAAAAATAATTGTGTCGCCTAATGCTTGTTCAACTCCCAAATTCCGTGCTACAGCTGGTCCATTATGATTTTGATTAAAAACTCGCACATGAGGAAACTCTCTAAACTTTTCCTCTAGCCATTCCAATGTCCCATCAGTAGAACCATCATCTACCAAAACAACCTCATAACCTTGAACGGACTGCATTTCCAAGGCGAGGAGGCATTTTTCCAAAATTGGTTTGCGATTGTAAGTCGGAATAACAATGCTAAAAAACACACTCTCACCCACAACAGTATTGCCCATCTTTACTCTTAGGACATCGGTAACACTGACACTGTTCCTTAATGTGGGAGTGGGAAGAATGGTTTTGGGTAATTGGTAGAAAATTCTTCCCAATTCCCAACCTCAACAAAAGTTTTGATCAACCTGAAGTTACTTTGCGACGATGTTTACAAAAGACAAAAGTTGATCCAACCATACCCATACCAATCAACGCTATGTTGGGTGTTGCTTCTGGGACTTTCTGGGGAACTTGCAAGGAGAATTTCAGTAGAGCCTGCCCTTTGGCTGGGACGGTTGGATCTGTAAGTTGATCTGCTTCGGTAAAAGCTATTTGACCTGTAGCATTCTGAAATATACCCGTACCATTGAAGATCGTGATCGTGCCACCACCCTGAATTGTACCAGCGGCTGGGTTAATTTCCGCACTGTCACTCGCTTTGCCAAATAACTCATTCGCACCACCGTAATACCTATCAGAAAATACTTGTTGCCCTACTAAGCCAAATACGGTTGGATCTGAATTAAAAGTAGTTTTAGTGATGTTTGTCACGGGATCGGTGTTTGTCAAACCGTAATCATCGCTGATAAAGGATGTTAAACCGTAAGGAGCATCCTTTGATTCCCCTGTGATCGTTGCTCTCACAATATTTGGAGTATTGGTGGGAACAATTGTGACTGTTGTATCGTATGTAACACTAAAATTATACGGCGTTTGCGCTATAGCACTTTTTCCAGCAGCACCAAAAGTAGCTAAAGTCAAGGCTGTTGGAACTATCCATTTGAGACGTGAATAAAACATTCTTGAACCCGGTAAGACTATTTATAAGGAGTAATACGTATACTTATGTATCCTATAGTGGTCAGATAGTTTGTGTAAATGACGAAAATAAATGTGATTCCACTAGATAAATGATGAATTTATAGTTAATTTCTGGTGTAAATACATCCAGTATTCCGACTCTCAGTACAATTGATGATAAATAAAGTATCTTTATGTACGCATATGCTGGCGAAGTTTGCTTAAAAGCTTTACAAAACTTCATAAAGCCGATTAATTAAGAAAATATACACGATAATAGGAACTCATTATTTGGTTACGCTAACTGGAGAAACGAATGACTCGGGCAAAAAAAGTGGTTCTGGCATATTCTGGCGGAGTAGATACTTCTGTATGCATTCCTTATCTTAAACAGGAGTGGGGTGTAGAAGAAGTAATTGCCCTGGCAGCAGATTTAGGACAGGGTGATGAATTAGAGCCAGTCCGAGAAAAAGCTCTCAAATCGGGAGCGAGTGAATCAATCGTTGCAGATGTCAAACTGAGTTTTGTGAAAGATTATGCTTTCAGGGCAATTCAAGCAAATGCTCTTTACGAAAATCGCTATCCTTTAGGAACTTCTCTGGCTCGTCCTTTGATTGCTAAGGTATTAGTAGAAACAGCAGAGAAATATGGTGCTGATGCGATCGCTCATGGCTGTACTGGTAAGGGGAACGATCAGGTTCGCTTTGATGTCTCCGTTGCTGCTCTTAACCCTAACCTGAAAATACTTGCGCCAGCACGGGAATGGGGGATGAGTCGTGAGGAAACTATTGCCTACGGCGAAAAGTTTGGCATCCCCTCACCAGTGAAAAAATCAAGTCCTTACAGTATTGACCGTAACTTACTTGGTCGTAGTATTGAAGCAGGTATTCTGGAAGATCCTTCAACGGAACCACCAGAAGAAATTTATGTAATGACAAAGGCGATCGCCAATACCCCTAACGAACCAGAGTACATTGAAATTGGTTTTAACAGAGGTATTCCTACCACCCTCAACGGTGAATCCAAAAACCCTGTCGATCTGATTGAACAACTGAACACCGTTGTTGGCAATCACGGTGTTGGACGCATCGACATGATTGAAAACCGATTGGTAGGTATCAAATCACGGGAAATTTACGAATCTCCTGCCATGTGTGTGTTAATTCAAGCACATCGAGATTTAGAAAGCCTAACTTTGACTGCTGATGTCACTCATTATAAGCGTGGAATTGAGGAGACTTACAGTCAAATAGTTTACAACGGTTTGTGGTACAATCCACTAAAAACTGCATTAGATGCCTTTATTCAAGAGACACAAGAACGAGTTTCGGGAACAGTACGGGTGAAATTGTTCAAGGGTAATGCTTTTATTGTTGGACGTAGATCTGAGCATTCCCTTTACAGTCCCGATCTAGCAACCTACGGTGCAGAAGATAAATTTGACCATAGGGCAGCTGAAGGCTTTATCTACGTTTGGGGATTACCGACTCGGATTTGGGCAAATCAAGGAAGGAGTTAATCTGTTTTGAATTTTAGATTTTGGATTTTTAGATGAATCCAAAATCTAAAAGCTATGGGTCAAAAAGAATTGATAATTATTAGGGTAAGATCTTGCCATACCGAGTTATCACTCTCGAGCGCGAAAAAGCTTTAAACCGATTTTATTCCTGTGAAGTTTTTGCTTTTGCCCAATTCTGTAAATTTGACCTTTGTGATGTCACAAGCGATATACATCGAACTTAATGCCCAGCGACAGAGCTACAAGCTGGAAAGCACTCACAGGTGTCGTAACCCGATTAACGTAGTTAGTTAAAACTCGATCTGGCTATATAGTCAATAAAAGTACTGGTTGTCCAGTATATTCACTGTTTGGTGTACAGATCAAATACAATCTAAAATTGATAATTTCTATTCCTCACTCCTCACTATTTTTGACTTGCCGCGACTCTAACCATAAAGGTATAAGAATTACGCCGGCGAGGATCAGTAGTGCGGCGATCGCAAATTCACTCACCCACGCAACCAATTGTTCTAAAGACACAATTCTGCCTGCAAAGAAAGCTAATGTTACCATCACACTAGCCCAGATGATCGCCCCCATAAAATTGTACAAAAAGAATTTTCTGAAGGGCATTTCCGTTATACCAGCTAGGGGTGCGGTAAAAATTCGCAGCAAGGCGAAAAACCGTCCAAAAAATACTGCTTTCTCAGCATTTTCACTGAACTTTTCTTTGATTACAAGTACTCTCTTTTCCGAAATCCGTAAGATGCTACTAATTTTTACCAGTAACGACCAACCGCCAAACCTACCAATCCAATAGCCGCAAATACCACCAACTATGGCCCCAAAAGCAGCATCACCAAGAACCCACCAGTAACTTAGTTCTTTACTACCAGCTAAAAAACCGCCTACGAGGGTGACAGTTTCTCCTGGAAGAGGAATGCCTAAATTTTCCAGTAAAATACCCCAGAAAATCGCCCAATAACCATACTCACTAGCAATATCCCGAATGTTTTCTACTGAAATAAACTCAAAAGACATTCAACACCGCCACCTTTACATTTCTTCTTATTTTTTATCTTGACTCGTTTGTGGTTAATATGTCAAGGAACAAGCGAGGGGAGACGCAGGGTCGCTTTCCCTTAATGTCGATATCACAACCGTAGACTTACTGAAGCTTTTATAAAAAGTCTTTACGAAAAGTTCATAAAAAGCCAAGAATTTTATAAAAATTTAGTAAAAGATATGCACGATACTAAATTTATCAGGCAGTTATGCCTATAGTGATGAGAGTTAAGACAAATTATACGGCATGAATACTGAAGTCAAATCTCTCAACCTGACTGCTAAGTTTGTCTATCCTTAGATAAAGCAGTAATTCTTGGTTGAAAGCAATAAAGGTATTGATGTCATTTTTTGTTTCCGTTTCCACTATCTAGGTAAATTCATGACCACACAAGCGCTCACATCAGAATGTCAAATGATCTTATTCAAACCCCAAGGATGTATCGACTTACAGGGCGGCATAGATTTGACCGAGAAGATGGCTAGAGTCGTACCACAGCACGATCAATTCTGGGTTATTGATTTAGAGGACGTGGATTTTATGGATAGTTGTGGGTTAGTCACCTTAGTTAAAGGATTGAAAAATGCGCGTCAAAGTGGTTGTCGCTTGGTACTTTGTCATGTGCAAGCGCCTGTTCGATTGATTTTGGAGCTGACTCGACTCGACACAGTGTTTGAAATTTTTCCGACATACGAAGATATTCTGACTAGTATTAAACATAAAAGTCAGATAGTAGCAAGCTTTTCTACTCCTCATTAAAACTTCAATGGTAAAGGCACGGAGTGTCGCGGGTTTTCATCTACAAAACACTCTCGTTCAACTGAAAAAGTATGTGAAACCCGCCCGTACAGAAGTAGGGTATAATTCTAATTTTTCTCAAAACCTGTCAAAGTCATGATTGATTCGTATTGAGGATTTTAATCCTCATGTTTTTGACAGATGCAACTATTACTACTCGCTAACATACACGATTAGTACTCTGCCACATCAATAAATTCTTATAGCCTAAACCCACGGCTTTCAGCTGCAAATACTTGATTCGATCAACCAGCCCTTCTACACAGGAGTTGTAGAAATATTTGCTGAGGGAGATACGGGTGGAGAAAAATTTGGCAAATCGATCCCACTATGGCTGGCATTACGTGTTTTCAATGCCAAACGGTAACTTACGCTTTGCAATTCTGCTTGGAGTTTGCGGTTTTCACGTTGTAGTGTTCCCACCTTTTCTCTGACTGGAGCCATGCGTTCCTCAAACTTCCGACGGTAAATTTGCGGTAACTCCTGTACCACTTGTTCTAGCATTCGACTGCGATCGCTTAATTCTTGGGAAGTTTGCCGCAATTGGTAAATTTCCGTGTCACGAGTTGTTATTTGCTCTTGGTAGAACATGACTTGTTCCTCAACTGCAAGCAGTTGTTCTCGCAAAGCCTGCAACTGAGATGTATGACGATCAGAAACTTCTGGCTGGGGCATAAAATTAGCGTTACCCTTCACCAATCTGAAGAGTTCTTGAGACAGCTGTTGCACGAGTTGATCGCGAAGCTGCAACTCTTGGCGCAACTTTGATGCTTCTACAGATAGAGTTTGAATAGTGTCGCGGTCAGTTTGGCTCACAGTGGCTTATAACTCCCAAAGGAATTTTTTATACTTTATAAGTATTACTACGGTGTTCGGTACTCTTAACGAGTCATATTTAATTTAACATGATTATTATTGCTTGGTGGTCAGTGGTTGGCTGTTAGTTGTTTTTTCCTTTTTATCAACCAACTACAAACTCCTAACCACCAATGACCAATGACTAACTCCTAACCATTAAGCTGCAACTTCATCGTCTATAGCCTTCGGTTGTTTAACTTCTTGCTTAATTGTCAAATAGCGCATCACTTCTTCAGAAAGACGCATAGCGCGTTCCATAGGGGCAATGGCTTTTCCAGAGCCAGTGTAGTTCATCTGGATGTAAATGCCATCACGTTGTCTGTTAATTTCATAAGCCAGACGACGCTTACCACGATTTTGAATTTGGATATCTTCCGATCCATTTTCCTGAAGCAAGTTCTGATATTTAGCAATTGCTAGCTCTACCTGTTCATCTGTCAGGTCAGGGCGTAGGATATACATTGTTTCGTAAACTATCTGCATTTCTTTTAGTCTCCTTATGGACAATATGGCTGCTAATGTCGATTTGGACAGCAATCCTGATTTGTTCCTGTGCTTATCAACATTTAAAGCAACAAGGAATTACAATCTTACAACAATGAGCATAATTGATCGCAAAACTTCAAAGCTCTTTTTCTGTTAAAGCAAAGTGAAAAAGCTATTCTGTGGTTTGAAGAGAAAGTCTGTTCAGTAGGGAACACGTCGGAGCGAGCGCAGTACTAAGTTCTTTTTCACCATCTTCTACCGTTTTTTTCCTTTACCTGTTGCCGAGTTCTTAAATCTTGATTCTTTTGCGAAACTTATGAGCGTGAAGAGATCGTATCAAAAATATCATAATTGCTGGCTCTTACAACAAAATGATCGTAGATTTAGCTTCTGCCCAAGCCTTTGCGATCATCTTTAGTAAAAATAAAATAGGCTACCGATAGCAGCACAATGTTCATCAATACTTATTTAAAGTTATGGCACAGCGCTACATCAGAGTTAAAAATCAAGAAGGACATATTTACTACGGCTTACTACATCCATCTTTCAAAGTGCAGGCACTGGATGCTGCCCCGTGGTTGAATGGACAATCTACTGATTTGAGTTTGGAACCTGACGATTACCAAATCCTAGCTCCTTGCGCTCCCTCGAAAATTGTCGCGGTGGGCAAGAATTATGCAGATCATGCTGGCGAAATGGGATCTGAAGTCCCAAGTGAACCACTTATCTTCCTGAAGCCGCCCACATCTATAATTCCTTCAGGAAAAGATATTCATTATCCGTCACAGTCGCAGCGTGTAGACTACGAAGGAGAGTTGGCGTTGGTGATTGGCGATCACGCTAGTGACTGTACACCAGAGGAAGCCCATACAAAAATTTGGGGTTACACTATTGCTAATGATGTGACAGCGAGGGATTTACAAAGAAAAGATGGTCAATGGACGCGAGCTAAAGGTTTTGATACTTTTTGCCCTCTGGGACCGTGGATTGTCCGAGAATTGAGTCCGGGAGCCAGATTGCAAACTTTCTTGAATGACGAAATAACTCCCGTACAATGTAGTAACATCGACCAGATGGTTTTTTCCCCTGACTTTCTTGTGTCTTTTATTAGTAAGGTCATGACGCTGATGCCAGGAGATGTGATACTTACGGGTACGCCTTTAGGGGTAGGACCATTGAATATAGGCGATCGCGTTCGCGTAGAAATTGAAGGCATTGGTCGCCTGGACAATACCGTAGTAGCTAGTTAAATCTAGCGCACTTGTGTATAAACAGCTTCAGAAAGCGCCGGAATTTCTGCATATTTTCCACGTAATGATTGTGCAATTGAATACACAATTGCTGCTACTATGCCCAGAAAAATGGTTGTGGAAAGAGTTTGGATGGCAAAAAAGATTCCAGGAAGCGCCACAATCCTCAAAATTATCTGGCACAAATAGGCAACAATCTCTAGAAGCAGCGCTTGCATTGTATTGAAACGAATAAAGTGATTGATTTTTTCGTTTCTAACTACCAAAAAAAACAAAGCAAAGAAAACGATCATTTCACCATATTGTCCTAACAGCCCGTAAACAAACATTACGGGTGTCAGGAACAAAAATAGCACTCGCAGTGCTGGAAACTGTGCTAGCAAAAATGCACCAAATCCCACTGCACTAATTAAAGGCAGCAAATAAGGTAAACAAGCAAAAATTCTTTCTCGAACCGTGATAGACCCGCGCCAAGTCATCCTGCGTTCTCCTATGGTTGTGTAATAGACTATAGACATAGAATAACGCAGTTGACTGTTATTTCTGGGAGATTCACTCTTCTCTTGCTTAAGAGCGAAAGAAAAATTTATCTTATGGTTTCTACTCATAATCCACCAGCTTTTGACTTATCTCGAGTTCGACTCGCCGTCCAGTCATTGCAACCGCAACTGGTAGAGTGGCGGCGACGACTGCACCAAAAACCGGAATTGGGCTTTAAAGAAAAATTGACTGCCGATTTTATCTCCCAAAAGTTAGTTGAATGGGGAATTGAACATCAAACTGGTATTGCTCAAACTGGTATTGTCGCTGTCATCAACGGAAATAAACTCAGCACTGGAAAAGTGTTGGCGATTCGGGCAGATATGGATGCTTTGCCAATTCAAGAACTTAACGAAGTGCCATACTGTTCCCAGCATGATGGAGTCATGCACGCTTGCGGACATGACGGACATACAGCGATCGCCTTAGGTACCGCTTACTATCTCCACCAGCACCGCGATAGTTTTACAGGTACTGTCAAAATTATCTTCCAGCCAGCCGAAGAAGGTCCTGGAGGCGCAAAGCCAATGATTGAAGCTGGGGTGCTTAAAAATCCAGATGTAGATGCGATTATCGGTTTGCATTTGTGGAATAATCTCCCTCTGGGAACGGTGGGTGTCCGTGCCGGGGCATTAATGGCGGCCGTAGAGTTATTTCACTGTAAAATCTTGGGCAAAGGCGGACACGGTGCTATGCCTCATCAAACCGTTGATTCAGTTGTGGTTGCTGCTCAAATTGTCAATGCTCTACAAACTATTGTCGCTCGTAATGTCAATCCTATTGATTCGGCTGTCGTGACAGTGGGCGAACTTCATGCCGGAACAACTTGTAATGTCATTGCTGATACAGCCAGGATGCATGGCACTGTTAGATATTTTAATCCGGATTACAACGACTTTTTTGAACAGCGACTAGAGCAGATAATCTCCGGGATAAGCCAAAGTTATGGTGCTAGTTATGACTTAAATTATACAAAACTTTATCCACCAGTTATTAATGATGCGGGGATGGCAGAACTTGTGCGATCAGTTGCCCAAGAAGTAATAGAAACACCTATGGGTGTTGTTCCAGAATGCCAAACTATGGGTGGTGAGGATATGTCTTTCTTTTTACAAGCAGTTCCTGGCTGCTATTTTTTCCTGGGCTCTGCTAACTCAGAGAAGAATTTAGCTTATCCCCACCATCATCCCCGCTTTGATTTTGACGAAACAGCTTTGGCAATGGGTGTAGAGATGTTTGTTCGTTGTGTTGAAAAGTTCCATGCCTCATGAGTATTGGATCTTCAGGAGTGCGCTTGTGCAATTAATTCTACTTTTTACGTGCGCACTGTTTTGCTGAGTCTAAAAGACAATAATTCTCACTCCCATCACTGTCTTTCCCAAATATATAATTTTTTTAGGGATAAAAAATAATACAATTATTTTTAAGGCAGTAGATTTTTACAGAAAAATATGGTGTATGCTCATATAAGTGATTAATCATGCGTATGATACGCATACACTTTGTAAAAGTATATCAGGGCATCCCATGAGCCTAATGGGAGAAAGCTTCGCAATTGATCACAAGTTTTCCCCATAGTCAATTATTGTTTCTTTAACACCAACTGAGGATTTGTTATGGTGCTTGATTCATGCATTGATTCTGTAGCTGGGAAGTCTTCTCAACAGTTAAATAGAGTTACAGTTGCAGTAAAATCTTGGTCTTCCAGTAAAGTGCGATCGCAATTTAGATTGATCCATAAAAATAAATATCACTACGGATTTGGATAATTCGTAGAGTAATAACTAGCTTTCATCTCTGTGGCTTGAGCCACAGAGAATATTTCTGATCTTCTTTGGCTAAACTCCAAGTATTAATTCAGTAGTACTTGATGCTTCGGCTCTTGTGCGCTCCTAACCTCAAGCACGAAACGTTCCCGATTGAAGTAAAACTCACAGCAAAGCTCGCGCCTTGGGGGTATCCCTCCGGCAGACAATGGAAGCGAGTACTCTTTCCCGCAGATTTTGCGTAAAGCTCTTGGGAAGATCCCCCGGCAGACTTTACGTGAGGATGCGTTATTTCTTGTGGCACTCTCCCTTGAAATAAATCTTTTTTTTGTTCCAAAACTGTATGTTGGGGCTTCAAACATGAGTGTGAACTCGTGCAATTAAGTTTACTTTTGACGAGCGCACTGTTTTGGTGATACTTGAGAAACCAGTTTTATATAATAAAATAGCTTTCTTAAGTTTTCAATGTTCACGATACTTTTGACATTTATAGTCGAGCAAATTTACTTAATTTTCATCCGGAAGATTTTGGGTATTTTTAGTTGATTATAATATTTTTATAAACAGAGCTAAAAACTTATATTTTTTTTTTATAAAAACAATTAGATAAAGAAAATGGTATTAATATCAATATAACTGTAGCAATCCTATTTTTTTATAAAATTTGAGTAAGGTAGGC
>JAQYWO010000482.1 GCA_029379215.1 Rhizonema sp. PD37 | reverse complement strand
CATAGTTATAGTGTCTCCATTGTGGAATGAGCGCCTACAAGAGCTGGAATGCCAGAGGGTGTCATGTGGTCAAGGGTATTAAGCAGATTCAGCGCATCAGCAAAGTTTTGGATCGCGTAGTGTGGCAGTTCCCACTGAATGCAGTGAGTAATGAGTTTGTGCTTAGCAAACACAAAATCAACCGCTTGCGCCGCGCAGAAATCTGACGTGCCGTCCCCAATGAGTAGTGATCGTCGATTACTTGCGGTGCTGCGTTGGGTTTGCGCCACGGTCGCGCATTTGCAGTGTCCAGAGGCGGCGCGGCAGTTAGCATCAAAGTTTGGGAAGGTGATCTGCCAGGTTCGTTTGCTTTGCTGCTCAAGTCTATTGGCAATCACCGGAACTGAGGTTAGTTTGTATTGTGCTAGGATACACTGGATAGAATAATCTAGCCCATCGCTGACCACCGTGATGCGATGCCCTCGCGCTTGCGCTTCTGCAACAAAGGTGGGGAAGTAGGGGTCGATCTCAATCGTATCGAGGTGTTGGTTGAGTTCGCTGCGCGACATATCAAGCAGCGGGATCTGGCGGGTCAAGCATTCGCGCGAACCAATAATTCCGGCTTTCCATATTTGCTCAATTGCTTGCCAGGAGGATCGAGCAAAGCGCTCAAGCAGTGTATCGGTCACATCCACCAGTGCGATCGTGCCATCAAAATCACAGAAAATGTCCCAAGCTAGATCAGTGCCATAATGAGTAGTCGAGTACGAAACGAGAGGGTTAGACATAAGACTCTAAATTCCCAGCCACATAGGTTTCTAGTTGTGTGTCATTTGTGAGTAATCCGTTCAATTCCCAACCGACCATGCGGTGCCAGCCATCCAGGTGTACAAGTCCTTCCTTGTCTATTTCTACGTATTCTTCATGGGAAGTCGGTTTAGTAGACAAAAAAAGTGTGGTGAATCGCTCCAAGGTCAAGATTTTGCTCCAGCAGACAGGGTAATTTTTTGCATAACTATCTTTGATGCTAGAAAGCTTTTCTACAGCTTGCTTGACAGTAAGTCCTGACTTGGGAGTGATGTTGGTGTTGATTCCCTCATGACATTCATGCATAGGCAAAATCACTTGCAAAATATCGTCTCGACTCAAAAGCACCTTGCTCCACTCGCCCAATTCTGTATTAGCAATCATCAAAAGTCTCTCAGCATCACGATTTGTGTTTGCTTCATGCTCTCTGTTTACATCATGCTCTAAGCGAAACAGCCTCATCACTTCGTCAAACTCTACCTTCTTCAGAATTTTCATAGTCACTTTCCAAATAACTCCTGTGCGGAGACAACAGTACGTTAGAACACGAGGGGGTTATCCTTGCCTTCTGTGCTTCATTTATATGGTCAACACCAACTGTTCTAAGAGACTGCCTTGGTTGATTTGCTTAAATGCGCTCATCCCATCGTAAGGATCGTAGAAGTGCCTTTCGTCAAACAAATTGTTCCACTGTCCCCGATCTAAACCAAGGGCACGAGCTCGCGATAGCATGTGCCGCCAGTAGGATCTGTCTGCCGGCCAGCGCACACCGCCTTGGCAATATGAGCAGTCTATGAAGTAACGTGGTTGTTCCTCACCTCCTGGTTGGGCACGGCGGGCGTGCAAGAGCGATGATTGTATAATTACTGATGAACCTGGTGGCAAATCGTTGATTACTACCTCACCTGGTAGGGACATAGTGCCTAAGCAACTCAGAGCCTTCCTTTCAGCAACAATGCTTTGTGAACCAGGCAGTAATACCAGATTACCAATTGTGCGATTGAGTCCGTTCAGGTAGTGGAAGACGTGAATCATCATGTGTGAGCGGTTCGTTTGCGGATACTGCTCATAGTCGTGATGCCAGTTCTTGTCTCTAGAGCCAGAATTATGGCGATCGCTGTGTAGGTGATGGAAAGCAAACGTCGATCCCATCAATTGCGTGAGTATCGACATCAGCGGTGGATGGCTAACCAGCCAGCCATGCTCTGTTAGTTCCAGTTCCATCAGAGGTGGTGGTTGACGCGTCTGGCTGTGGCAACATGCAATTGATTGCTCGCGTAGCCTCTCATCCACCCAGTGATCTACCTCGCGCTTTAGTGACTCCACCAGCTTGGTTGGTAAAAACGATGGCAGCACGAGATAACCGTGCTCAGCGAATGCGCTGATCTGTCTAGCATTTAATGGTTGGATTACTAAAGGGGTCAGTAACGATGATATGTCTGTACGTTGCACAACGTAGATTATCTCCTTTTGAACTTTAGCTTTTTTCTCTCTAATTCTGTTGAGAAATCTGCACAAACAGCGCTTGCCCTAGATATTTTGGGAGACACAAATCACAGATTTTAAAGCAACTAGGACTTACGCACTGTACAAATTAACCATAATATGCTGGACGATATTTGGTTGTTTTAGGCGCTTCGGCTCACCTTGATTTACTCGCATATTTGCGATACGGCTTCAGCTGTTGCCTTTGGCATCACTAGGTGCAAAACAAGGCTGGAACACCCAAATAGCGTGTAGTATATATGTACGATGCGTAAGTCCTAGCAACTTTCTCGACTTTGTCTATTTTCCAAATTTGCAAACGCATACGTTAAAACCCTTATTTGTCAGTAGCTTTGACTGTTACGATGTCATCAGCATAGATAATAACGGAAAAAGTTTTGGGTTCAGGACTAGAATTTTTGCTAAATCACATAGGTTACGTTGGTTGATTTGGATAAAGTCGAGGAAGATACTTTCAAAGTGAAATTGGTTTGAACTGAATGCCCCATAGCTTCCAAAGTTGGGAAAACCGAGCTAGAGTCCCTGATTAATGAGGAACTTAGGCTGTGAATGTAAAACATTGGAGACTTCTCAAATATTCTCCTATTTATCCATGAGAAAAATTAGGAAAATTATGCAACCTTAGATTACATTAGGCTGCAATAAGTAGGTCAACATAAAAAAATATCAAATACAATTTTTACGATTACTTCGCTAACGCCAGTCACCGTGAGAACAGGCTAACCCGACAGCATGCGCGTTGGCTCATTGCGTTTCGCTCGGAATGACATTTCACGTTTAATTAGGTTGAGCTACTTAGTGATTGACTTCTTATTTATAGTGATACCGCTCAAAAGTGAAAAACTGGTAAAACGCAATTGCCAAAATTGAAAATGTTGAGAAACTGCTTTTGAGAAGGCAGCTATGCTGAAGGACATAGGGATACTTCAGCGAAAAGCGTGCCGCAGGGCGACATCTCTATTAAACCTCAACGTCGTCCAGTTGAAGGTCAAAATGCCAGTTGAATATTTGATTAACTATGAGTCTTGGGAGCTTGACAGAAACGAACTTCCGATCACAAAAGTTTATTCACTGCTGTCATTTCAAATTGGAGTTTAGACTAATTTTGCTTTCCAAACCGCCAAACCCTTATCCAGAAGGGCTTTCCTAATTTATAAGCGTGGTTGAGATTCCCAAGTCTAAAATGCTTGCTACACATACGAATTATTGTGATCCCTCATCCGGACCTACCTCCAATTTTTCAGCTACCATCTGTTGACTGGTTTCTTCTATAGTCAAAGTTAAGGCGCTAGAAGCTTCTAAAGCTGGAAGAGATACACTATCGGACTCAACATCACCTCCAAATGTCTTGGGCATTTGTACCCCAAGCATCACCATTTTAATAGCGTCGAACAAAAAGAAAGCCAACCACAAGATCTGACTTTTCCCGTTAAGTCTGAAAAAGCTTGCTGAGCAAGGATTTTGGATAAAGTATCGTATATACGGTAAAGTAATCGAAATTGGGTGCTAAAGGTGACAGATCATGTTGGACTGGTGGGAGAAAAATTTTGCGACCTGTGAGCTAGGCGATCGCCGATTGAATGAGCGTACAATGTCGATAGGCAAAGCTTTAAGTCAAGGATTTGGCAAAGCACTATCGACAATCTTCAACAGCGGAACCGTACTCAAGAGAGCCTATGAGTTTTTGCTAACCCAAAAGTGGAATTTGCCAAGTTAATAGAGCCGCACTGTCAAATGACGGCGGAAACAGTTGCTGAATATGATGTAGTGTTGTCTGTCGGAGACACGACTTTTCTTGATTATGACAGCATCGTGGCTAAAAAAGAAGGTTACGGCCCGTATGAAGACCTTAATTGGTTTTTTGAGTGTGATTGCTGTTGAACTGTTGCAGTT
>JAQYWO010000481.1 GCA_029379215.1 Rhizonema sp. PD37 | reverse complement strand
ATTACTATTTGAATGCCGTAATCTATTCATTAGAGAGTTAGCTTGTGACACAAACAACTCAAGAAGCATACTATATGCGTGCTGACCAACGTTCTAGTATTAAGGAGCCGTTAGATATCTCATCTCTAGTCGGTAACTGGATCAATACTAAACCTGATACTGATTATTTTGTGCGGGTAGTTATGAGCGAACAAAATGGTCGCCTTATGTTTCAAGGTTATGGAGCCAACGAACCCGATCCCACTGACTGGGGTGAGGTTGAGGCCCAGCCTTACGGTGTAGGAAGCTCGCTCATAGCAGGAGGACTCCACGCTTTTTATAACCTGGATGGAATTGAGACACATCTAGTGGCAAACCAAAAGTTAGGAATCTTGGTCATTCAGTCATATACCCGCTACGTAGATGGTAGTGGTAGAGCTAGTCATTTTGCCCGTGAGTTTTTTCATCGCTAGTGAGAAGAGGAAGATTTCAAGATGGAGCCAAACGAAATTTACGGTAACCAGCCTAAGGACATGGTGATTGATTTCACGCCTGTTTTAGGAACCTGGATCAACTCCAACGAAAAGACTAAATGGATCGAGAAATTTACCATAGCCAAGCATAATGAGCAAATTGTTATGCATGCTTATGGTAGTGAGTCCCCCAAAGATTGGGGTGAAACTGAAGTGACGCCGTTTCTAGATAATATCAATGAGAAGGCATTCTGTGCACGATACGATCACGATTCAGTAGAATCTGTGTTGGCAGCGAACATGAACAAAGGCTTGTGGGTGATTGCAGCGTTCCACAAGTTCAAGGATGGTAGCCAACCGAATTTTCTGTGTCGGGAGTTTTACTATCGGGTGGACTAAGCTGAAGTTCCCCATTGCATTTGTACTAAAAAAGCGAGAGAAGCCATGCTGTATAATAAGTTTGGTTTTTTGAGCGCCATTCGAGATAGTACCCATGTGAACACTGGAACTCAACGCACATCTATGGTAAGCTAAAAGCTTAGGGGTAAAAGTCTAATTCTCGCTTCGCAGACCCCTTTGAAAATTTACCCAGTAAGGCGGCTCAAAAAAACGTTGAAAGTCGCTTCGATTCCGAATACGTACTTTTTGCTCGCATAGAACTTTAGATTGCAGAAAGGATAGCAGATATCAAATTTTGCTTCATTACTCTTAAAACGCACATTTTATAAAAAATGGTGCAAAGCTGGAAGCTACCGAGATTGAAATTGCAAGTTTATAAGACTCTATTAAATGATATCCAATCTAACTCTCAATAAGCAAGCCCTGATTGAGCGCATTAGCCAACTGGCACGGGATAAGTTTGCCTCTCGCGCCGCTTGTTATGACCATACTGCTAGCTTCCCAAGAGAAGATTTTGAAGACCTTTTTCAAGTAGGTCTCAATGCGCCTGTTGTGCCAACTGAATACGGGGGTCTGGGTTTAGGACATGATAGCGATATCTTCACCCTGTGGATGATGACTAAGGAACTGGCAAAAGTGGATTTGTCTTTAGCTCGTTGCTGGGAAGGACACGCAAATGCCCAAGCTTTACTAGCGGGAATGGCTAATGAGTCTCAGAAAAAGCGCTGGTTTGAGGGGATTGTCGAGCGTGGAGAGATATGGGCGGCTTGGAGTGGAGAACCGCAGTCTCAGATTCCAGGTCAAAAAGCTAGCCTTGGCACAAGTGTTCAAGTGGTAGATGAGGGATACATCATTAATGGCACAAAGGTATTTGCTACCAGTGCCCCAGAAGCACAGTGGGCAGTTCTGTTGGTCAACACAGCAGGAACTGGGGGAGCGCGTCATAGTAATGGCTCACCGACATCAGTATTGCTATTAGTCTGCAACTTATCAGACCCTAGTATCAGCTTTGATGATAGTTGGTGGCAGCCCATTGGTATGAGAGGTACAGTGAGTTACTTAGTTCGCTTTGAAGGTACTTTTATCCCTAAAGAAAACTTGATTGGCTATCCAGGAGAGTACATCCAACAAGAGTGGCAGACGCGGTTCACGCCTCAGTATGGCGCTGCTTTTCTCGGAGCTGCGGAAGGAGCCTATGATTATACTTTAGCATACATCAATAAACAGGAAAAAGGTCACGACCCATACGTACAACATCGAATTGCCAAGGCAGCAATTAATATAGATACTATGCATTTCTGGCTGCGGCAGGTTGCCACTCTTTGGGAAACAGGTCAGGTTATAGAGGCAAAACAAGCAGGCAATCGCGCCCGTTACATAACTGAGCAACTGGCTTTAGAAACAGTGAACCACTGTATACAAGCGAATGGGGCTCGCTCTTTGATTCAACCGAGTCCTCTAGAGCGAATATTCCGAGACTTGTCCTTTTACGTCCTGCACGATAATAGCGATCGCGTTTTGTCCTCAATTGGTCAGGAGATTCTGGGGCAGTCATTTGATCGTGCCTATTTCAACACCCACCCAAAAGAGCGAACGTAACCTTACGGATTGACAATTTGAGCCTTAAGTGAGCCGTGAAGAGTACTACTCAACTTAAGGCAATTGACAATAGTTCAAGATACTAATTCTCATTCCAAGGAGCAGGTTTTCTTACTTGCTCCCAAACAGGACTAGATAAAGCTTCAAACAATTCTTTTGCCAATTCCACCAACCCCGCATAGCCAGCGTAGGCATGATGACGTTCATGGTTAATATCTAAAAAAGGAATTTTGGCTTTGAGTGATGTGTACTGATGACCAGTCCCAGAAATCAACACATCCGCTTTTGTTTCCTCTAACACTTTTAATAATGCCTCAGGAGTTGTGTCAGATAAAATTATTCGGTTATCACCAAGATATTGTTTAATTTTCGCTTTATCCTCTCCTGTTGTCTTGCTATCAGTAGTAGCAATAACCTCCATTCCCAAGTCTTTAGCTGCTAAAATAAACGACCAACTTTTGACACCGCCAGTACAAAGAACAATCCGCTTACCTTTTAGCTGAGAAAGATAAGGAGCTAAGGCAAGATCTAGAGCAGCAGTTTCTTCTGCAATTAACGTTTCTGTTCGTTCTTTAAGTTCACATGCAACATAACCATATCCAAGCGATTTGCCTAATGTTGCTGCAATATTACGTAAGCAATGATTTAAGTTTTCCCAACCGTAAAAAGATTCTTCAATATAAGGAATTCCATAACGTTCTGCCATTATTTGTGCCATTTCTGTAGCTACATTTGAGCAAAGTACTACATTCAATTTGGCACGATGAGCATGGCAAACTTCACGATAGCAAGCATCACCTGTAATTTTTGAGAGAACGCGAATCCCCATTTTCTGGAACAGTGGTAGGACATTCCACGTTTCCCCTGCAACGTTATACTCACCAATAAGATTAATATCAAATGGCGTAGTTAATTCGGGTTCTACAGTCCCAATGACATGATTCAATAAAGTTTGATTGCCAATGCGGTTACCTATATTTTTACTACCAAGAAATCCAGGTGAATTTACATAGATAACTGGCATGTCAATTTTCTCTGCTGCCTGTTTACACACACTTTCTATATCATCCATCAAAGCGCTCACACAAGTAGCGTAGACAAAAATAGCCGCCGGATTATAACGTGAAGCAACATCAAGAATAGCTTTGTATAGCTTCTTTTCACCCCCAAAAACGATATCATTCTCAGTCAAGCCAGTCGTAAAAGCAGTTTGGTGTAACTGAGAGCCTGATGAAAGGCTACCATGAGTCGCCCACGGATTGTGAGTACAGGCAATAGTACCATGTACTAAATGAACAGCATCAGTTATCGGTCCTAAAGAAACCATTGCTCCATCAAAAGGACAATTTCCTTGGGTTAAACCGGGCTGTGGCGATTTTTTACAAGTTAGTTTTGTCTTGTTACCCATTTTTTTTGGGTTATTGTGAGCAGTTTGCTGCAGTGTTTTTTTGATTGTTACTTGAGTTGTGTTCATGTTTTTCCTCGGTTTAGATATTCATACAAAAGTCAAGAGTTATTATTTTCTCCCTAGTCCTTCTTGTCTTCCTTGCCTCAAGAGCTTCTTATAACCCACTCCTGTCTTCTTACATGGTGGTAGACGAAGTTAGTTGGGACTGATTTTTTAATAGTTCCAAAAAATTGCAACTGATTCACTAGCACTTTCAGCTAAAACACCCAACTTTTCTGAATGCATCCTGTTTCCAAAGGAAGACGTATCAATGTTTTTGCTAGTCTGATTTTATCTAAATGTTAGCATAACAAAATCTAATTCTCTGTTAACATTACTCAATTAATAG
>JAQYWO010000057.1 GCA_029379215.1 Rhizonema sp. PD37 | reverse complement strand
CTATAATACTTATTTGAATCCAATTAAAATTTATCTAAATAATGATTAAAAATGCTCGATAAAAAATTAAAAGAAATAAATGAAAAATCACATCCATACCCAACCTGGAAAAGATTTATCCAGTACTTTCGCCCTTATATTCAAGACATTTTAATAGCCTTGGGATTACTGGCTATTAGTGCTGCAGGTCAAGCCATAGCTCCATTCCTTGTCGGTTGGTCAATTGACCATTTAATTACCCGTGGTAATTGGCGGGGGTTGATACAGATAATAGTTTTACTCTTCTTTATTTATATTGCTAATACTTTTATCTTCAGGGCACGAATTAGACAGATTACTTGGATTATGCAACGTGTTTTGGCTCAGATACGTTATGATATTTTAACAAAAATACAAAGCTTACCTTTGGGATTTTTTGACCGTAGCCAAGCAGGCGATTTGATGAGTCGTCTGTTGAATGACGTGAGTACTGTAGAACAGGCATTTGGAATTACGATCCTCCAAATTATTGGCAGTATATTCAGCTTAATCGGGATTACCATTGCCATGCTTGCGCTCAATCTGAAATTGGGATTGCTAATTAACTTCGTAGTTCCTTTGATAATTTTCGCTACAGCGTTTTTTGCTTCGTGGGCGAGAAAAAGATTTCGCACAACAAGACAAACTATTGGTCAACTTTCAGCTAAGTTGCAGGAAGATATTAATAGTGTTAGGGAGGCACAAGCGTTTAATCGGATACAAGTAAATATGCAGCAATTTGACACTATCAATGCTGCGAATCGGGATGCGAACATACAAGCGATCGCGATTACTGCTGCCTTTTCACCCTCAATTGATTTTCTCAACACCTTAGGAACAGCAGGAGTGCTAGCTTATGGGGGATATTTAACAGTTAAAGGTGCAGCAACTGTAGGAACTGTGACCTCATTCTTGATCTACGTTCAGCAATTTTTTCAGCCCATACAAGCTCTAAGTCAATTTTATACCCAAGCACAATCCGCTTTAGCTGGGTTAGAGCGAATTTTTCTACTGTTAGACGAGCCAGCATTGCTGCAAGATGCGCCTGATGCAATAGAAATGCCGCCAATTATAGGTAAAGTTGAGTTTGAGAACGTGAGTTTTGGCTATACCCCCAACCAGTTGGCTCTCAATCAAGTTAGTTTTCATGCCAAACCTGGACAGATGATTGCCTTGGTGGGTGCGACGGGAGCCGGAAAAAGCACAATTATAAACTTAATTTTGCGCTTCTATGATGTGTTGGATGGTATAATTACTGTAGATGGCATAGATATTCGTAGTGTCACCCAAGCGAGTTTAAGGCGTCAGATAGGCGTAGTTTTCCAAGACACGGTATTGTTGAGCGGCACAGTTGCGGAAAACATTGCTTTTGGCAGAAAAGACGCCACCCAAGCGGAAATTGAACTTGCAGCAGAAATTGCCAATGTTCACGAGTTCATCACAAGCTTACCCCAAGGATATGCAACTCGCTTGGGAGAGCAAGGAACTAACCTAAGTCAAGGACAACAACAATTGCTGAGCATTGCGCGAGCCGTCTTAATTAACCCTCGGATTTTGATTTTAGATGAAGCCACCAGCAGCATTGATACCCGTACCGAAGCTTTAGTTCAGGAGGCGCTTGCTCGACTGCTCAAAGAGCGCACTAGCTTTGTCATCGCTCACCGCCTTAGTACTGTCACCAACGCAGACCTTGTACTCGTCGTCGAGCAAGGTAAGATTGTTGAGAGTGGAACACATGCAGAGTTGATAGATAAACAGGGAGTGTACGCTAATTTTTATCGCTTACAATTTGGGACAGTTGTTTAGTTTTCCTCATACTCTTTTTTTGGCGAAGATATTACTTTATGGAAGCTGTAAAAAAAGTTCGGGTCAAGTCTGGCTCCACGTTAAACTATGTCGAGGTCGGTCAAGGGGTTCCGATCATTTTGATTCATGGGTTATTTTTAGATCGCACCTCTTTCGAGCAACAAATTAAAGCGTTTGCAAGTCAAGCACGAATCATTGCGATCGACATTCACGGTCATGGCGGATCTTCATTGCTCAATCAGCCCATGTCGCTTGATGAGATGGCAGAAGATTATCTGGATCTGGTTCAGCAGCTTGAGATACAGCAAGCTATCTGGGGCGGAGTATCTTTGGGTGGAATGACAAGTTTACGAATTGCCATTAGACATCCAGAGCATGTTCTGGGTTTGTTGCTGCTGAACACAAGTGCATCAGCAGGAGAGGGTAAGAAAGTTCCTAGTTTTCATGGACTCAATGCTGTATTAACACTGCGTTTTCTCTGGAACACCCAGTTCATGAAGAGACTAGTTGTAAAGAACTTATGTAGTCCTACATCTTTAGAAACAAACCCCAATATTGAAAAGATTTGGGTTGAGCGCATGAAACAAATTAGTAGTATTTCTGTAAAGCATTCAGTTGAGTCTGTTCTCAGCGCTAGTTCAATTTTGGAGCAGTTGCCATCTATTACTGCGCCAACTATTATAGCTGGTGGTGAAGAGGATACAGCATTACCTATGTTTCTGAGTCAAGAAATACACAAAAGGATTAGCCATTCAACACTTGTAGAGGTTGAAAAGTGTGGTCATAGCTTACCTATTGAACAGCCTCAGAGAGTAAATCAACTCTTGGAGCAACTGCTAAGAGAGGTGAATTGCAGCTAGCCTTCAAGTTTTTTAGCAATTTGAAGATAACAGGAGTTACAAAGTTTATCATGCTCTAAAGATTTTTCATCTAATGATATTTTATCTACAAAATCATAGTCATGATCAGGTGCGGAATCCTATAAAAAACCTACTGTAACTACCACAGACATCTTTGAAATATTTAGAATTTACGGTAGTTTTGTTCTTCAAAAAAATTTGTGAATACTATAGCAGTCCTAAATCAGTTGTGAAAATCTCTCTCTTTCTTCTTTTGGCTTTCTTGGCGCGGGCAGGTGCGTGACTGTCGGCAGAGTATGAAAGCCAGTCGCCTCTGTCGGGAAAGCCGTCATTCGCGCTGGCTCACCAACGCACTGCCCAAGTCTATTGCGGTTCATTCAAACAATAATTTTCACGACTCCTCAACGGATCGCTATATATCTCAGTAGTAAACAAGATTTTTAAATTTACTTCAATTCCTGCTGTTGCAATATCTCATTCACCCAAGCCATATCCGGTTCTGACAAAGCTGGAATTGGGGCGCTGCTGTAATCAATCCTTAAGTCATAGCTTCCCTGATCGTAAATCTGATCGAGCAATAGGTTTGGGTTAATCTTTATTTCTGCTTCACTAGCCTTTAGCGGCACTGGAAATTCAGGAATTACATCTGGCAAATTAAATCCATAAAGAGCAGCCTTCGGACGAATTTCGCTATGACTTACCACAATCCGATAGTGACTTTGCAAAAAATCTCCGATCATTGGCATCGAATTTCCCTGACGCAACAAATCAATTTCAACGAAATGAGTAGCACTACCCAAAATCTTTAGTCGTTTTGTTTCATATTGCAGCCGCCCGATTCCTACCTGTTTGTTTTTCGGAGAAAGTACCTCAATAATGGTCACAACTTCCTCAGTTTCCACAGCCCGAATTTCTAAGTATGCTTCTGTCAAAATTTCTGGCATTGGTAGCAACACATCCATCGGCATTGTTGGGGAAACAACCGCAAGATTGGATTCAGTCGCTCGGGCTAAAAAGAGCGAACTTTGCACCGAGACATCGGGTACACCCACAAGCAAAGACGTATCGCCATTCACCTCATACACGCGCTCCTCAATCGCCACAATGTACTTTGGGCGCAGCTTGGGGGCGAGATCATTGGCTATTGCTGTAATTAACCGATGGTGGATTCCTGCCCACAGGGAAGGATGCTCTAGATAGGGATTCATACCGGGAAATGGAGAAGGCATAAAAAACTCCTAAAGCGATCAACAGATCGAAACCTACTCACTCCTATTTTAAATATTATATGGCTTCTTCTATCGTCTCTCCTTGACTTGCCGTTCCTACCTCTGGGCATTCAGCTATGTAAACATCCTCTTCCCAGTATAAGATTGCTGTAAAAGCCTGAGTTTTCTTAGCCTTAAGCTGTTGTCAGAAATTTATGGAATTCTGAGTTAGGGTTTGTTTATAATAATCTTTTCTAGCCTATCAGCCAGTAGGTGCGGTTTTTTGTCCCGCTCCCCTGAACATCACAAAATATTATCAGTAGGCTGCCTTTCTTGTGATAAATTTCACTTAACTTTCAGGCGGATTTCACTTCTACACGCATCATTTCCGAATTTTTGAGTAATAGAGAACGGGGCTTTCTCCGTATCGCCGACAGAGCTTTTTCACAAAATAAATATTAGTCTTATAGAAACTCTACAAAACTTTTAAGTATGTCGCCGATCTCTGAATCAATTTCGTTCTCTTTCATAAAGGATGCTAATCTTGCTGAGTCTCTCTCTTTGCTGAACCGTACATCAAATATCCTACATACATTATCTAATAAGAGATCACCTGGTACTAAATCTAGCTTCTGATTTGTCCAATTTTTTTCTACCAGTTTGGTCTGTTCTTCAATTATTTTTGACAAATCTTTTTCCAATTCATCTAATCTCTGCTTTTGGTGAAGGTAATCTTCTCTGATTCTGTCAATTAAAGACGTTTTAGAATCAGAATTTAGAACGGCATTGCGATTTGGATAAATTGGAAGGCAAGTAATTTTTGCAACTCGCCGCTCTATAGCAATATCCTTTAATGCATCAGCACATTGGTTGATGGCTTGTGTTATCTCAGCTATCTCAACACTTTTATAATCTTTGGTTCCTGCAAGTTGATACTTGAATTTAATAAACTTAGAAATAGCTACCGGAGATAAAAGATAATTCTCAAGTTCGCGTTTTTTTAACACTATTAATTTAGCTTCATTTTTAAGCTTTGTAGAAAGACGCTTTACTTCAGTCTCCTCACGCTCATCACGATCCAGCAAAAAAAACACTGACACACGTCGCTTACTGAGAAAACTAATTGTTGCTTCTGTCGCAAAGTGAGCAAAGTTTCTTACTCCTCCCATAGGGACAAATCCTACACTTGCTTGTGCCAAGTTTATGCCGAGGATAGAAGCCCACTCACGGATTACATCTTCATCAGTTGGCCCTTCAACAAAAACTAACCGATCAAACATGAAAAGAGCGCTTAATCTAATTCCAAGCTCACGAGGAATACTTTGCTCTGCTTCCTCTACATTAATGAGTTGAATACTTGTTGAATTATTATGAGATGCGAGGTAAACATTCCGCATTTCCGCTGTATCTAAAAAGTTTGTGGAGTGAGTCGTAATGAAGATTTGACAGTCTTTTCCAATCCTTTTTAAGTATCTCATTATACTTGTTTCCAGACCTGGATGTAAGTGTATTTCAGGCTCCTCAACCAGAAGTATGTTAGGGCGATTAAGCTCATAATCTAAAATTAATCTTAATGCTTCACGAATCCCTGCACCATTTACCTGAACTAGAAATTGATCCACATCAAGTTCTGCGTCTAAGTCTTCTTTTGAACGGACAGTCTCAGCTCGAAATGCATCAATCTCAACACCCAACAGAGCTGATACAGTTCCTTGAATTGCACGAAGCTTCTCCGGTCCGCCTCGTGTAACTTTAAGATCAAGTAATTGTGCAGCTTCACGTTTTCCTATTGGATCTCGTCGTTCGGTAAGATATAAAACATTCATTTCAGAAATCCGTTTTATCAAGTTCAATGCATAAATTGGGACAGATGTCTCTAACCCTGAAAAACTATCTATTTTGTGTCGAATTGGCTCTGAACGCAAGCTAACTGCTTCTTTTTGTAAACTATCTGCTAAAGAAGAAATTGCATCCAAAAAATCACTTTTTGACTCTGAAGACTGAATAAGTACCTCAAGTTTAGTTGATAACGATCTTGATAATTTTGGAACACGGTTAGTTCTACTCATGACTTGAAATAAAAATCGTTCTGTTACACTAGAGGGGTTAGCTTTGGTACGTTTCCAATCATCCTCGTCCAAACGCTTGAACTTGTCAGAAAATATAACTTCAAATTCTTGGCTTTCATTTTCTAGTTCTTGTGATCGTTTTGCTTTGTCTACAAGTTCTTTAGCCGCTTCAGTATTAATTTCAAGAATAGTACGAACTATCTCCTCTTGAGAAAACGCTAAAGAACTAAGCTTGCACAGTGCTATTTTTTGAACATATGCAAAAGCTTCCGGAGAAGTAATTACTGTCAAAGTCACAGCTAAGCGCAACTCTGGATCAATTCCATCAACAGAATTTTTAACTTGCGGTGATTCTAAAACGATATCTTGAATCAAGTTATCTCTTTCAGCAAGTGAGAGATGAAAGAGCATAGTAATTTTGATGGGCACCTCTAGTAAATTGGCATGATAATCAATAATTTTACCAATAGGTGGATTGAGAACAATAGGCTCACCTTTACTTAAAGATTTAAAGAAAGCATCAATAGCAAGAAGAATATTAGACTTGCCAACATTGTTTTTTCCAACAATTACATTAAATCCGCCACAATCTTCAAGATTTACCTGCTGAATACTTCTAAAGTTTTGGATTTTTATTGCCTCTAACTTCATACTGTGCGTGGTCTAAAATATCTTGTATAGTATAACTTATATCTTATTAATCTCAGTAAAAATTGCAAAAAATGCAGTAATATTTGAGTCATTAAATCGCGTCAGCAAATTATGACTATGGTCTTCAAGATTACAAAGTGCTGAAGCAAGAGACTTCAAATTCGCCTCTACCCTTTGAATTTTCTGAGCAAGGGGGCGGCGTTTCTCAATGATGCTGCCAATTCTTGCAGTCCTTGTGGTAGTTGCGTTCATCTAGCTGATGGCGGGGTTTAGCTATTGCGTAGGAAAAAGTCATATTTTTGTACATGTAAGATTCACTTACCTAAAATGTTAAAAAAAAACTTTTTATTCCTAATACATAGTATTCCCAGGCGCAGCGATAAACTAACAACTTGTTACCCAACAAATACTTTTGAACTATAGATTTTCGAGAAACTCTTCAACTGAGACTCCAGCTTGATTCAAAATACTCTTTAGAGTGCCAACAGCTATTGTCTTACGATGCATTGGCACAACACAGCCCACTTCAATCACTTTCCGCTCTTCGCCTTCTTGCACAAGTTGTTTCTTCAAAATAACATGGCTTCCACGTTGTCTTACCTGAACAAAGCCTAAACTTTCGAGAACACGAATGACCTCAGAAGCTGTTATTCTTGGTAACTTAGGCACTAGTTACCTCAAATGTGGTAAGCAACCGACGAGGTGCAGTTTCAGGAAGCGGGAACTCTTCCAAGTACAGTTGAGTAGCCTCCTTTAAATTGGTAATGGCTTCTTCTATCGTCTCTCCTTGACTTGCGGTTCCCACCTCTGGGCATTCAGCTACGTAAACATCCTCTTCCCAGTACAAGATTGCTGTAAAAGTCTGAGTTTTCTTAGCCTGAACCTGTTTTAATAAATTCATGGATTATTGATATCTTTATTTACTTTTAGCACATTGCCTGCTTACCTAATTAGTAGCAAAAATTATTCTTTTTCTGCTGATGTAATGTACCCTCCTATCAGCGAACAAGGCAAAAGTCAGTTTGTAGAGATTTGTCTATATTATGAGTAGGTTTGGTTTGTACAGGTTTTTAGAAGCGGTGGCTGAGATTATGGCAGAAATTCAAAGTATTTTGGAGAGTTCATTTATGTTAGGTTTAGACAGAATTACCTTCGATCCACGCATCATGGCTGGACAAGCTTGTATTCGCGGAATGAGAATTCCTGTTTCGTTAGTTGTCAATTTGGTAGCGAATGGGAAACCTGTAGAGAAAATTTTAGAAGAATACCCTGATTTAGAACCAGAGGATATTCGCCAATCTCTGCTCTATGCTGCGTGGTTAACTCAAGAGCGGGTTTATCCTTTCACAAATGCTGAAAAACAAGCCTCATGAGATTTTTGGCAGATATGAGAATTTCGCTACGCACGGTAGCCTGGTTGCGCGATACTGGCTATGATGTTGTGCATCTGCGCGATCAGGGTTTGCAGTCAGTTAATGTTGAGTTACGTTTGCTAAAATAGGCAGCACTGGGTTAAGCCATTTAACACTATGTCAAAAACTCTCACTGATATTAGCACTCTCATAGACAGTCATCCTGAAATTCATGGAGGCTGTCCTCTGATTGCTGGAACTGGCGTAACAGTTCGACGAATTGCCATCTGATATAAACAAGGTTATAGTGCAGAGGAAATTGCTGATCAGATTGGTCATCTAACTTTGGCACAGGTTTATGCAGCTTTGACATATTATCATATCAATCGGGAAGAAATTGATACTGACATTGCCGAGCAAGAAGCAGAAGGTGACCGTATAGAAGCATTACATAAAGCTGGAAAGCTAGGATGAGCCAGATTCGCTCATATATGGATGAGGATTCTACGGGACGTTCTTTAATACTGGCTCTGCAAAATCGCAGTGTAGATGTCATCACCACTTTCAGTGTAAACCGATTAAAATATCCTGATGAAGAACAATTAATTTGAGCAAGGTCTCAAGGTCGTGTTTTGTATAGTTCTAACATTCAGGATTTCTATCGTTTACACACAGCTTTTTTGACTCAAGAACAACCTCACTCCGGGATGATTTTAGTACAGCAGCAACGTTACTCAATTGGAGAACTGATGCGCGGTATTTTGAGATTGGTTGCGGCTAAATCAGCAGAGGAAATGGAAAACCAAGTAGAGTTTCTCAGCTCTTGGATAGAGGAATAAATGTCAGGGGTATCCAGCTATCTTTCAAAGTGATCGCCGACGACAGAACAAATCTATCACCTACGCTTTGAGTCAAGCGATACGCCCAGGCGTGTCTGTTGCTACTTTGTGTGATAAGCCTCTGGCTTGACGCTTCGTGTATCGCCACAATTCATGCTTGAACTTTACGCGGATATGAGATTGATTTTACAAATGAATCAGTAGGCTTTGTACTACCAAGGAATTACAAATTTTTATGACAAGTATAAAAATGGTATTAGTATTAATAGCGAACTTGGCAAAAAATGTATTTTAAAAACTAGACAAAAAGCTTGAAATTTAATCTGTGTCAGGATCTGGCAATTAGGAACAAACAAATTGTAGAAGTTGCTAGACTTTAGTTTTTGGTCTAAAAAAACAATAATTCCTTAATGGCACTTGCCAATGCTACAGAGCGTGGGGTTAATCAAAAATCCTCAGGCTCTCTAGTATCGTGTTCAGTTAAAAGTTAATAGTTGATTGCAATTAACCTTTCACTTTTAACGAACCACGTAATTCTGAATCAGGAGATTAGATGAAAAGTGTTATGGCAGTAGAAAAATTGCGCCGCTATAAAGAGTATGGGGAATCTATACTTCAGAGTTTGGAGTTGGTGTCAAAGAATCCACCACCCAAGGATAGTTGGGTGCCAAATAGCATTCATGAAAGCATTCAGCGTCTTCAGCAGTCTGCCCAAAGAACAGTACAACTTGCATCCTCCCCAGTCAAAATCGGGATTATGGGGGAATTTAGTAGCGGCAAAACATTGCTTCTAGGCAGTTTGATCGGCTACGCTGATGCCTTACCAGTGAGTGAAACTCCGACTACAGGGAACGTCACTGCTATCCACCTTGTTCCCCAGCCCAACCTTCAAACGACGAAAGTCGGGAACTATACGGTGGAGTACTTATCACACGCAGGTGTAAAAGAGTGTCTGTGTTTTATGCTGGAAGAAGCCGAACAACGCTCAATAGCCGCACAAATACAGCCTTCTCAGCTTGCTTCCCTAAAAAGTTTACAGCCTACAGGCAATGTTGATAGTCTCGCTATCCTCAGTTGGTGCGAGCAAGTTTGGAATCAGACTCAAAGTTTGGAACTACGCTCTTTACTGCGAGAGTTAGTAGTATTTGTACGTACTTACAGTGTTTACGGTGAAGACATTTGCGGCAAAAGCTACCAAATTGACAATATCACGGCTCACAAAGGGTTGAAACTTGCCGAGCCACCGATGAATATCCTAGAACTTAGCTTTGACAGTCTACCTCCCCTTCCCAAGAATTGGGATTTTGCACAGCCATCAGCTCAAGATATACAAAATAGCTTTTCACTGATTCGTCGCTTGGATGTGACTGTTGAGGTATCAAAAGAAATTTGGGATTTGTCTGCTTTACAAGGAACAAATGAATTTTTACTCCTTGACTTTCCCGGATTAGGATCTGCTGATTCTGGGGTGAGGGATGCTTTTTTGTCTGTGCGGGAACTCAGAGATGTACAAACCATCCTGCTGCTACTAAACGGCAGATATCCTGGCTGTGTCACTGCATCGAAAATTCGCAGTATGCTCGAACGGGATAAAGGAGAAGACCTCAAAGATCGTATCATTGTAGGCGTAGGGCGATTTAATCAACTTCCTTTTTCCCGGAGTGACGAACGCACTCTTGAAGAACTGTTGGAAGAACCACTGTTGTGTGAAGAAGATTTACTAGATAGTCTGAGGATTCTCCAACTCACTCTTGCTAGTGCGAGTAATTTAACTACCGAAAAGAAGAATATTGTTTTGTTATCGCAACTCTACGGATTGACGAAATTAGCAGAACTTTCCTCTCCATTGCAAGTTTGTTCGGCTGAGTTTTTGCCTGAATTGGACAAACCAAACAAACCTGATGAGTCAGAAATGCGGCGCAAATGGCAGCAATTGAGTGAAATGCTACCCTCTTCTCACACACTACATAAGCAACTGAGTGACTATGCTGAGGATGGTGGAATTAGCAGATTGCGTTCCTTACTTAAGGAGCATGTGTCTGTTCATGGGATGAAACAACTTTTAGAAGATACGGAGAGGGCTGCGATCGCTGTGCGAGAAGAGCAGATCTATTTAAAAAATCTCTTAGAGGAAATACCGACATATCTACCAATTATTGAAAGCCAAGCTTTTCTCAGCTTGCGTGAAGCCATCGAGAACTTAGTTACTACTTACAGACAATTTTATGAAGATTTAGATAAACAGCCTATATTAAAGAATAGTAACGGAGTTTCTATCAGTAATGTCGTCAAGGATGAACTCATTGATAAAATCTTCTTTGATTGGAGTGAGTGGACTTTACTCTTCGACAGAACTAAAAATGGCATCATCTCCTTAACAAAATGTGAAAGCTTTTTTGAAGAAGATGAAGTTGACGACTTTATTCCCATGAAAAGCGATGATCTCTATCCGGCATTTGTGCAAACAATAGAGGAAATGCAAGTCTTTGCTCATGAAAGTACGACAGAAGCAGTCGCACACTTATTTGGTAAATTGTCTAGCAGTGTGGAAATACAACGCGACAAACTGAACCCAATATTGCTACCTGAAAAGGAACAGTACATTGAGAACAAATTTGGTAGGAGTCAAGTTCGCTTATTTAGAAATCTCCAGCGTGCGCTCGATCCTATTCATAAATGGCAGAAACTTGTCATTCAACACAGTGGACTTGCAGGTAATACTTCACCCATCAATCCTGATACCTTGTTTCCCCTAGCACGTAAAGATGATAAGCACCAAAACGGTCAAATATTCGACTGGAACCCTGATAAAAAGTTTCCCGTTACCCCAAGGCCATTTAATCACCAAATCGCCGTTTTACGACTGCGAGATGAAATAACTGCCAGTACTAGTTTACATTTATTGCAATACGTGAGTCAGTTAACCAAACAAGTGAAATCTTCTTTTTACCAAGCTTTGAAGGAAATTGTAGACAACTTGCAAGAACTTTTAAAGTCGAAGAATGAACCTTTAATCAGATACATTGCCTCCACAACAGGAGAAACTTCTCCTCTGACTCCTCTATGGTTAGAAACTCTTTCGCAAATACCGACAATTTTTTATCCAGAAGAATAGGGAATTTAATTGAAGAAGAAATGAGAAGTAGAAGCAAGTTTATCAGATTGATGATGAAGCCGATAAGTTAATCAGTAAAACCTGCCCGCACAGGCGTAGAAGCAGGTTTATCAGATTGATGATGAAGCCGATAAGTTAATCAGTAAAACCTGCCCGCACAGAAGTCAGATTAATTCTTCATCTACCCGTTCCCCATTCCCCAAATAAAAATGTCTGTCAAAATTGAGCTTTTAAATAGTTATCAGTTACGTACTAAAGACTGTAGTCTATTACTTTTGCCAGTCATAGAAATAAAACCTACTGAAAGGTTCAACCTACCTCATATTTTCAGGATTGATATTTCTGTGAGTGGAATGCCGGAAGATTTGGCAACACTAATCCAAGCGGCATATAAAACTATTAACTTTTCTCATACAAACCAGCTACTGAGACTCTCTAGCCCACAGCGATTACGGCAGATTGATTGTTGGTGGAATAAACCTTTACCTGCAGGTGTCAACTGCAATTTACAGGTAAGTATGGAGTATTTCGATTCCTATGAGACGGGTGAACCGAACCTGTCTGCACCCAGAAACTCAGTAGCAGACTGCGATATATGGACTTATCCCGTGGGAGATTTTTTAACACAAATGACAGTTCCGCAACTATTGCCCTTTAAACCCATACTACCTGTGGAAAATAAAAAGCCAGAAATCAATTATCCAGGCTGGTTTGCCATTGATTTTGGCACTTCCAACTCTACAGTCACTCTCTACGATCCGAAAGTGATTGTGACTCCAGATAGTTTGCCGGCAGAGCAAGAGGCTAGGTTGCGCGATCGCATCTCCAACTGGCTCAGTCAGTGTCCCGTAGATGACTTACCCGGTATCAGTCAAGATGCTTGGAATTTTGAATGGCAAAAGTTTCTCACTCAACTGATGTCAATCTTTGGTACAGATACATACACGACTACTATAAACAGAATACCACACGATCACAATCGTCACCAGATTGTTTCTCTATTTCAAGGCTTTGACAGTCATGACTTATTGGCAGCTATTCAGCAAATAGAGATTTGCGTTTTTCAAAGATTGCCTTGGTTTCGTTCTGCAGCTAGTAAAAGGTTATACGAAATCTACCACGAAGTCTTCCGCGTACCACCGTTAGAATGGCAAAGTTTGATATCCGTAGAACTGGACAAAGATCGTTGTTTGAGTGAAATTAAGAGTGAGTTAGAAGTCGTCAGTTTGGAACATTCAAATGACGACTCGGCAAAAGTTAAAGTTATTTTGGGAGAACAAGCTCGCCAGCACAGACTAGATGCCATCGGTAATGAAGAGTCGATAGAAGGGAAATTTCTCCATTCACCCAAGCGCTACTTCGGTCTAGAACGCGGTTTTCAAGTCACAATTGATGGTAAGGTGGAAACAATTGAGGTTAACCAACTCCTGCAAGCTGCGTATGCGGAATTAATTGGGTTAACCGAGAAGTACCGTCAACGTTACCCTGGTAAATGTTCTGAAGGTAAATTCTACCGAGCCGTGGTGACATACCCAACCATCGCCTCACCATTTGTACGTCGCGAGATTGAGAACTTGGTGAGAAAGCTAGATATCGTCGATGTGCAGATGGCTTACGACGAAGCGATTTCTGTTGCCATCTTCTTTCTCTGGCGAGAGTTTGGCGGTGATTTGAATGTAGGTATTGAGTCTTTCAAAACCCGGTGTCGATACGAAGGGGATAAATGGTGGCAAAATGTTTTAGTTCTCGATATTGGTGGGGGAACCACTGATTTAGCACTCATTCGTCTGACACTAGAAGAAATTAACCCCTTCTCACCAGGTGAAGATCGCGGTGATGGCGGACGTTACTATAAACTTACACCCAAACTGTTAGGTTCTTCCGGTCATTTGCAGTTGGGTGGGGAACTGATTACCCTGCGGATTTTCCTATTGCTCAAAGCGGCGATCGCTGATTGTTTGCTCACTTGCGTCACCGATGAACGTTTGAGTGCATATGTGTTGAAAATTGATCCGATGGAGTTGAGCGATCGCTTTTTGTACCAAGATAAATTCTCTCCTGGTAGTCTGTTAGCTTGTGTAGACAAAGATATAAAGGAAGGCGACGCTTACAAAGATGCTTTGAATGCTGCCGAGAAAGTTTTACCTACCCGGTGGAAAAACTCGCCATCCCGCACTCAAACGTTTTACACTTTGTGGGAACAAGCTGAAAATGCGAAAATAGCTCTCGCTCAAAAGCGAACATTAGACGCATCTGAACCCATCTTTGTACTCGATGGACAAAAAATTGCGGAATTGCTGCAATATAGCGACATCCATATACCTTGCGAGGTGATAGACTCAATGTCTGTGACAATTACCGTACAGCAATTTGAAAAAGCTATATCTCCTGTAATTCGAGAAGCGATCGGTATCGCCCAAGGGCTAGTAGAGAATGCGTTAATGAACAAAACGAATGCTCATAGAGCCCACCCTCACGACAATGAACTTGTAGATTGGGTGATTTTATCAGGAAAAACCTGCCAGATCGCTCTTGTCGAACGCGAACTTTACCGAGTCTTTAGCAAATCTGACTATTTTGTGTGGAACTCTGAGCGAGTCACCTTTGAACCAGAATACACCAAACTTGCTACCTCAGCCGGAGCCTGCTTTGCGGAGAAGCTCAGACAATTGGGTTTCGCTCCTCTTGAATCTAAGGATTTGCTGCGTAGAGGAGTCAACCAACTTTACATTGATGTCAAAAACCTATTTTACTTTCTGCCATGCTCCTTTAAGAGGGAAGTGATTGGCGGCAATTTAGATCCGATTTTTTATGCCAGTCAAGAACTTTATCAACTCAAGGCAGGTGATCCAAAAGCAAAGTATCGCAGCGGTTGGCAGGGGATGCAATTAACTAACAACATTATCCGTCAAGACTTTGAGAATATAAAACCCCAACTTTGGGGTAGCTACAACGGCGACGCACTGATGAAAAAACTGGAAATCAAAGAGGAAGATTTTAAAAATAATATCAAAGTCCAGTTTGAGATTGATCAAAAGCTAGATATCGACTTGCTGCTGTGCCGGGGTAATCCCCACTACATTATCCCTGTGAACGTACCCAGCTTGGATATGGCAAAAGCGATCTCGATAACAACAGTGTTTTCTGATAACGCTCAAGTCGTCTGCGATATTGCCGTGAATGTAGCTGAATCCGCAAATGTAATGAAAACAGATGCTCATACTGTCTTATTTGATGCTAGTAAAGACTATAGCAAGGAGTGGAGCGTTTTTCGCTATGATGGAGCTATACAACCCCAAGGAATCGGTTTAATTGCCGAATTACCTCCATTTCCTGCAAGTGGCAAACATACTTTTTACTTCCAATTTCACAACCCAAAATCCCATAAGTGGGAACTCATCGGTGAATTGCCTGAACCTGCCGTTTATACTGAGTTTCCTTGCCGATATTACGTCTCTCTCAACGAGAAAGGAATCTTACGGGTACATGCGTTTGAGGTTGCTTATTGGACATCCACAAGTCCAGAATGTCTCAAACAGGAGGGATGCGTTTTTCGAGACACTCTCCAGCCACAACCCAACGATGTCAAGGCAGAACGCGATCCATTTTCTGGAGAACATTAAATGAGTGCTGAGTGCTGAGTAATGAGTAATGAGTAATGAGTAATGAGTCATAAGTTATGAGTTTGTGATTGAAATCTTTATGACTACTCCCATTATTGAGTTTAAGATTACCTTTCTCCTTTATGTTTCGTTGTTTAATACTTAAAACTCTTACTCAGCACTCAGCACTCAGGACTAAATTTATGCTAAATTTTAACAAGTTATTAGAGATTGAAAACTCAAATTTAGCTTGGGTACTGCGGTTGGGTTTATACGGACTCCAAACTCAACTACAACAAGCACTTTACACAGCGACTACAGATCCAGGTAACAATGCTTGCGAGGAATTACTGCGGGAATTAGAGGCTGTTTTGGAACCAATATCTCCGCAGGAGGAGGCTCGTTGCGAGGATAATTTCTCTTGGGAGGATGTGCTAGAAATAGCAGAAGACAAGCCTAAACTGACAGATATTGGTAAGGCTTTGCTTGCTGACGGGGAATTAATGAACTATATTGGTCAATACCAATTTTACAGCACCAATGATGCCGATTATTGGAATGAGATGCAACGTTTGTTGTTGCGTGTTCCTGACAAGATAGCTCATACTTGGCAAGAGCGGATTTCGGTAGCGGTGGGAATTGAAGGTGCTGTGGAAGACGAACAATTGACTGAGTACTTATCCTTCACGCGCCATGAATCTGTGTACCCAGGTTTGAAAGGCAAGATGAATGCGACTGGGTTGTGCTTATCTGACAAAGTTGAGTTTGATCGAAGGCTGATGGTAGAAACACAAGGTAGAGAACTTGATTTTCTTGCCGGAGTTGTGTCTACATGTCTGAAGTTTATTGAGTTAGACTCTTGTTTGCATCATGCTTTCAAGAGTGTAGATCGCTTTGGTGTTAGGTCTTTGAATTCAGAGTCGGAGAAGTCTAAGTACATCACAACACTCATAAATCGCTTCCGGCGCGTACAAGCAACTGCTGACAACGCAGATTTGGCAATCGCTTTGCGTGCTAGACTTGATTTAGATGAAGCAATCCACTCTTTGGTGCATTTGCCCCCGTGCGATCGCTACTCTTGGTGGGGTAAGCTGCAACAAGAAGCACGACGCACTCTAGATCTAGCCGTTGAAAGAGCGCGGGAAGCTGGTATCAGCGTGCAAATCCGTCCTTTATGGGGAACTTATGCTGATATTTATACTTGCTCAAAAGACGATCTGCAATTAGATATCGGCAGAGTGCGCGGAGAAGTGTCTGCCTGCCTCCGAGTTTATGCCAAAATTAACGATGAGGTGCTTCCAGGGCGTGTACTTTTCCGTTCGTCTGGATAAATATATTTAAGTAGATCGACACAGAAAAACCAAAATATATGAATTTATTTGTGCCGATCCTACTTATCTGTTCCAATCAAATTGTGTCCGGATCAACCCCCATCTCTGTCCGAGGTATCTAGAAGTTGCTAAACTTGAGACATAGATGAGATAAGCGAGTGCGTAGCTATAGATCGCAGAAATAAGTATTATAATTATGCACAATTTTTTTCATTGTGATGGAAATAAAAATAAAAAGGCATTATTGTTACAGATTTAATCAGGTGAGGGCGATCGCGCTTGTGGCAGTGCAGCAGTGCGAGTAGCCACATAAATTTCTCGTCAGCAGCTATTCTATCAGTTCTCAGTTGGATGCCATACACAACCATAGCCCTCAGCCCTGCCCCGGAACCTAAGTTTGGGAGAGGGGTGCCCGTCAAGGGCGATCATGAGGGCATGAGCCTATGTGACTCAAAAGGTAACTGCTATAATGACGATCTGGGTAAAACACTACAGATGACCTGTTTTTTACTTACAAAGTTTATAAGTACTTCCACAAGCGCGATCGCGCTTTCATCCTAATTTTCATTCAACAATAAACAGCGCAAAGTTAAATTGAACATAATCATTATCAATAACCAACCAAACTATTCCTTCGTCCCCTAACAAAGTGCCATAGGTCTGGAGTAATGAATCCCTATTCGATTAGCATAAACATTAGACCACTGCCGACTGCTTACGTCTTGGATATCTTGCAAAAGGAGGTTGCCTATAGCGTCTTGCTTAGCTAACTCTTGTGCAATGCTGGGGCGAGTAGCTCGGATCTCTTCAAGGGTCTTAAACGCCAATACTTTGTATGTATAGCCGTTTACGTAAATGATCTCGTCTACCTTAAAAGTTGTTGCTTGGGTATTACCGTTGGAGACTATCATATGTGTTGTTTGATGCTTACTCCCTTAATCTAGAACTCTCTTGGTAGTATGTTACAAAGTCTGTACCAGTTTAATTTGTGGTCGGTAACGCTCTTCAATCAGCTTTTTCATACCTTTACGGTATCGGTTGCAGTTGCTGGAACGAAGGAGCGCAGTAATCAACTTTATAAACACGATTGCAGGTAGCAGAATCATCAGAAACGCCGTCTTCTTTGTTGCAATAGTCAGCAAGTGATTTGAAATGACCAATTCGATTGGCAGTAAAGTTGAATCCCAGTTGTCCGCCACCACTGATTGAATTGGTGGCAGTTAATGTTGCTAAACCCCGGTACGATTAAGATAGAAACTAAAGCGTGATAATTTTCAATGATCACGTGTGCGTCCAAAAAATCTTAACAGCATAATAGATTGTATATTTATGCAAGTACAAGTACAAAAACGATACTACACACCTGAAGAATATTTAGCACTTGAGGAAAAAGCAGAATATAAAAGTGAATACCGGGATGGAGAAATCGTACCGATGACTGGAGGGACAACAAATCATAATGAAATTGCTGGAAACTTTTATGCCAACTTAAAATTTGCTCTCAAAGGGCAGAACTATCGAGTGTATATGGCTGACGTGCGCTTATGGCTACCCCGTTATCGCCAGCACACATACCCTGATGTCATGGTAGTTCAGGGACAACCAGTTTATACGGGAACGAATACAACGACAGTAATGAATCCTTATTAGAGGTGTATTAAAACCAAATATCCGTTTATTTGCCTACGTAAACACAGGAGCAGAAAAATCTGATGACCTGTATTTTGAAAAATTTGAATTCGCACCTAAACCAGATGAAGATGATGGACTCGCCTGAACTAATTATTTTAGATGTTGGACATGGAATCAGTTATCCAGACAATGTTCTGCTAGTATTCCTAGCTTAGAACCTACACATTTAAATACTCTACCTGCCAAAGGGCGCATAAGCAATAGTTGTTGTGGAGGAACTATCTTTATCAAGTTAGACGGCATTAGAACAACTTATGTGTTAGAGATTACTTTACATAAAGATTTTATTGATAAGCAAATAAAAACTCCAATATGTCGAAAGTTTTTATCTACGCTTAAACCAGTGTAGTTCCCCTTTGTGAATCAGGAGAAAATCTGGAGTAAACCAGAGTCGAACTTCTTTAATGGATTTTTTGGCAGTTGTGCGATCGCATTATTTCGTTAGACATACGTAAAATCACTGCCAAATAGGAAAACTTGTAAATTTTTGTTAAGCAACCTGATATCTTGCGTATTTTACGCTAGCAAACGCTGAAATTTTGTATAAATCCTACAACTAATATGCTTTACTTAGTATTCATGTAGTCTAAATCTTTTTCAGTAATTAGGATTGAGCTAGGAGATGCAATGTCTAAGAGAAGTACTTGTTTAGGTTGGTTCTTAGGGATTGCGGTTGCTTCAAGTGCAAATTCTGCCTTAGCTCAAATTACACCGGATAGCACATTGGGAGTAGAGCGATCGCGGCTCACACCCAATGTACAAATTAAGGGTGCATCAGGCGATAGTATCGTTGGTGGTGCTCAACGCGGAAGCAATCTTTTTCACAGTTTTAGTCAGTTTAATATTAATAATGGGCAAAGAGTGTATTTTGCTAATCCTACAGGGATACAGAATATTCTCACGCGAGTTACAGGAAAGGAAAGCTCAAAGATTTTCGGGACTTTGGGCGTTGAAGGCAGCGCGAATTTATTCTTTCTCAATCCCAATGGTATTTTATTTGGCCAAGATGCCCGTTTGGATGTGCGAGGTTCATTTCTGGGAACAACAGCAAACAGTTTTGTCTTTCCAAATAAGATGGAATTTAGTGCCACAAATCCCCAAGCACCACCGTTGTTGACTATCACTGCGCCGATTGGCTTGCAGTTTGGTTCACAATCTGGAGGCATTACAAGCCAAGGTAGTCAATTGGGTGTTGGTGCTAGCACCTTAGCACTGATTGGTGGTGAAATAACCTTGGATGGTAGTACTTTGTTTGCAAACAATGGACAGGTGCAACTGGGAGCACTGGGGGGAGAAACAACCGTTGATTTGAATGTCAATGGTTCCAAGTTGAATTTCAATCTACCAGAAAATACAAGTCGCGCTCCCATTACATTGACCAACGGAGCCTTAGTTTTTACGAGTGGGGATAGTGCCATTAAACTAGTGGGCGGACAGATAAATCTTAATGGTTCAACTATCTTTGGTCAAAATGGCGGCTCGATTTCAATTAATGCCACAGGGCTTAGTTTAGATAATAGTTCTAGAATCCAGACTACGACTCGAGGAGCAACGAAGGCAGGCGATATTCAAATTCAAGCTAGCGATGCAGTAACTCTCGCCAATGGCAGCTTGATTTCATCAAACAGTCCCAATTCAGCTAAGGGAAATGGCGGCGATATTGCCATCAATGCAAGGGCGATCGCAGTTACCGGAGACGGAACTGCAGAAAATAGCGGCAGCATTAGTACACTTACCCTTGGTCAGGGCAATGCAGGAAACCTCACTTTAAATGCAACAGATTCAGTCAACATTAATGGTGGCTCTGTCTCTGTTAGCACTGGTGGTGCAGGTAACGCTGGCAATTTAACAGTGAAAAGCGCCAATGCGGTCAATGTTACTGATACAGGTAGTTTATCGCTGTTCAGCACTGGCTCAGGTTCAACGGGCAACATGCGGATTGAAACAGGTACATTGCGCGTTCAAAATACAAGCCCATCGGGAGGAGTCACAGCAATTGCTGCTGGATCTGGCGGTGTAGGTTCGATTTCCATTCAGGCGCTTGATGCATTTGAAGTCATTAATAGTGCAATAAATGCACAAGTAGCATCTAGTGGTACAGGTCGGGCGGGGGATATCACAATAGAGACACCGCAAGTCAATCTTAAAGATGGCGGACAGGTCAGGACGGATACCTTTAGTAGCGCCAATGCAAGTAATATTGTCATCAGAGCCAGTAAGTTTGTTGATATTAGCGGTGTCTCACCATCAGCATCAGATGGTGTGCAGACTAGTCAGGTGTCGAGTGGAACGACTCTTGGGGCAACGGGGAACGGTGGCAATATCACCATTGAAACACCGCGATTATCTCTTCTTGAGGGAGGTAACGTATCGACTTTATCGTTTGAAAGTCGAGGCAATGCCGGAAATATTACCATCCGCGCTAAAGATGTGCAACTTGATGGATTTGTAACAATACCAAACGAACGTCTAGCGGAACAATTTCAGTCACCAGACGGTGGACTGTTTTTTCTCAGTGAGTTAAATTCGGAAGTACAGGGTAGTGATGCAAATGTGCGGGGTGGCACGATTACCATTGACACCGAACGGTTAGAGTTAAGTAATGGCGCAGACGTGAGTACATCAGTATTATCGGGACGAGGACAAGGGGGAAATTTAGTAGTTCGTGCTACCGACTCGATTGATATTGCAGGTTTCGGTGGTGGGAAAAGAAACGATGGTTCATTTGCACCATCTGGTTTGTTTGCCGACTTGCAAATAGGAGGTATCGGTTCGGGTGGTAATATCAGCGTTGAAACTGGACGCTTGAACCTGAGCAATGATGGACAAATCTCTGCATCTACCTTTAATCAAGGCAACGCTGGAAACATCGCGATTCGTGCGGATCTAATTGATTTGCGCGGAGAAAATACATTGATTACAACCGCAGTTCAAAAGAAAGCTAGGGGCAATGGTGGCAGTCTAAGCATTAATAGCGATCGCCTGATTGTAGGTGACGGTGCCGAAGTATCATCCGCCACTTTGGGCAGAGGTGACGCTGGAAACTTAACCATTCAAGCGAATCAAATTGAACTTTTCAACACAGGTGGCTTGTTATCGACAACTAGCTCTGGCAATGCCGGAGATTTGACAGTAAACACCCAACGCTTAAGCATCCGTAGTGGTGGACTAGTTCAAGCTAGCACAGCGTCAGGTAGCACCGGGCGAGGTGGGAATCTGACCATTAACGCTCTTGATTCTGTTGAAGTCATCGGCTCCTCAAATGACAATCGCTTCCGAAGCAATCTATCCGTTCGCAGCCTAGGGGAGGGACAAGCAGGAAATCTCATCGTCAATTCCCCGCGTCTCAGTGTCGCAGACAAGGGTACGATTAATGCCGAATCTTCTGCAACTGATGGCGGCGACATCACCCTGAACACTAATCTACTACTGTTGCGGCGCAGTGGTAATATTTCTGCCACGGCTGGTCTTGCCCAAGGAGCAGGTAAAGGCGGTAATATTACGATTAATGCTCCTAATGGTTTCATTGTTGCTATCCCTACTGAAAATAGCGACATCACAGCCAATGCCTTCGCTGGCTCTGGAGGTAAAATTGACATTACAGCACAAGGCATTTATGGCATTGAATCTCGTCTCCGCCAAACTTTTCTAAGTGATATCACTGCCAGTTCTCAAACTGGGATGCAAGGAAATATACAATTTAACACTCCAGATATAGACCCCAGTCGTGGTTTAGTTACACTACCCACAGTTACCGAAGTTGCTCCAAGGCTAGTTTCCTCTAGCTGTGCTGCCTTTAATGAAATAGTCGGTCGTAGTAGCTTTACCATCACTGGACGTGGCGGCTTACCACAAGGCCCTGATGAACCCCTAACCACTGATGTCGCTTGGACAGACACTCGCTTACCAGTGACCACAGTACAACAACATCAAAGCAAGATACACGCGGCTAAACCGAAACCACAACCTAAAGCAATTGTGCCTGCAACTGGCTGGGTGTTTAACGCTAAAGGTGAAGTCACGCTCATCTCAAAAGCGCCCTTCGCCACCCCCGAGAGTATTCCTACTAGTTGTCCTACGTGGTGAAAAAGCACTTCTATACTCTTTTTCTATCTATCATTGTCGGGAGAAAGTTTTGAGACAAAAGGGTTCCGCCAGTTCTGTTGCAGTATTATTACTGTAAAGATACCATTCTTCAGTATTCATCAGATGCAAATTATTAATAAACTCCTCGAAATCGAAACATTTCCAGGAATTAATATCCATAACATTACGCCTCAAATTCAAGATTTGATATTATCAACATCAATTAAAATAGGTCAAGTTTTAGTTTTTTCTCGACATACAACAACAGCACTAGCTATCAATGAAAATGAAGAGAGATTATTAGAAGATGTAAAAGTATTTTTGCGGAAATTGGCACCGGAATCAGGTAAGTACTTACATAATGACTTGCATTTACGGGATGTGCCACCAGATGAACCAATAAATGCTCACTCTCACTTGATGGCAATGATGCTAAGTACAAGTGAGGTGATTCCTATTGTGGAAAGAAAGTTAGCTTTAGGAACTTATCAATCTGTGTTGTTTTTTGAGTTAGATGGACCAAGAAAAAGAACAGTATTTTGCCAAATTTCTGGATTGTGAGGTAGGTATTACTAACCTAAAAGTAACTCCTCAAATTCTGGCTGCCCATACAACATATTTCGGTCAACTGCTGATAAGATTTTGTTGTTGGGAAGGTCAGAATTTAAACAACGGCAAACTAACTGAGCCACATCCGCGCGATGAATACTACCCGCTATGCGCGGATCTTCTGTTAAAACTCCATTTCCAGTGGCAGGTTCAGACTTAAGTCCACCGGGACGAATGATAGTGTACGTGAGTCCACTTTCTATCAAATACTTTTCAGCTTTTTCTTTTTCTGCTAAAACTGCTCCTAATGTCTGAAGGGCTTGGGGAGGTAAAGCAACAGCACTATTTCCACTCCCAATGGAAGAAACAAGAATAAACTTTTGTGCTCCTGCTTTGAGTGCAGCATCAATGAGATTTTTATTACCTAAATAATCTGCTCTCTGTCCATCGGAGGGTAAACCGCCTATTGTACTGATAACAGTGTGGATTGGTTTACCTCCGAGCATGACGTGTTCTACAGCCTCCACATTTAAGGCATCTCCAAGAACGACTTTCATACCCATTGCTTCTAGTTCAGCACGAGCAGCTTCTGTTCTTAAGAGCGCTACTCCCTTTAGTTGTTGTTGTGTTAAGCATTTGGCGATTTCTCGACCCACACCGCGACTTGCGCCTGCTAAGAAAATGTAGGATGCAGTTGTCATAGATATTTTTCCAGTCATAGAGAAGTTGAACAATTAATTTTAATATCGAATTATTACAACAATGATTAGCAAACTTACAAACAATTGTTAGCGTTGAGGACTTGAACTTACAGATGAAAATTAAAAAGCTAGAGTAAGAGCGATCGCAAAGTCTAATTTCTAAAATTCTCTTTTATTGTAACTAACAAACCTTGTGCTAGATTTTTCTCCTATTCTTTGAGAATCTTCCTTAGATGACAATGTGACACAAGGTTCTACCAACCTGAAAAAATAATACAACAGATGGTAATGTAACACAAATTCCAGAAATTCTTGCACTTACAAGCACCTCTTCAAGATAGTGCGTTCCACTCCAATAACTCACCGGATATTTTTCAAATTGACCGTGTCAACCAATTCTTATCTCATTAAGCAATAAAATATATCTAATGATAGATTGAGTCTAAAAAAAAGGACGCACATTGTGAAGTCATATTACAATTATTTCAAAAATATTTAGAAATTGTCTAGAACCGGAACAATGACATAACGTAGGAACTAAGGAGATGCTAGAGGCTAAATTTATGATCAATAACATTCAAAAGTATCGGTTTGTCTGTACGCTTACCTTTGGAGATATCTACGGTCAAATCATTGTTTGGTTGATTACCATTACCATAAGTTTGGCGTCGGCTATGGCCCTAATGGGTGCAAAAAGACCAGTTTATGCTTTAGCTACGGTTGGACTTGTGGTTTTGCTATCACTGCCTTTCTTACTTTTCGCCTTCGTTACCACCCTATTAAACCACATTGAGTTCTCTTCTGTAGAACCTGGAACAAAAATGGAACCGATACCCGGTAATGTTTCCCAGCAACAACCTGTAGAAGCGACCAGTTGAATAGAAAGTTACGAGGCAAGGGAATCACTCCACTTTTCTCTAACTCCTCATTTTAGAATCTAAAATTAACCTGTCTCCCTGTCTGTTGACAGGGAATTTTTTTATCAGGAGCAGGGTTGGAAGGGCGCAGATAATGACTATGGAGAAGATCTGTTGCAAATTTGAACAAGCTTAATCTCTACTCCTTTGAAGGTTCAGAGTTCCCTATTCCCTTTTATTGAGTCAGTATAGAAAAACATCTGTCTTCTTTTTTGTATTAATTATGCTTGAACATGATGTGATTATTATCGGGGGTGGATTGGCTGGGTGTCGCGCTGCGGTGGAAATATCCAGAACCGATCCAAGCTTGAATGTAGCTGTAGTTGCCAAAACTCATCCAATTCGTTCTCACTCAGTTGCTGCTCAAGGTGGTATCGCCGCGTCTCTAAAAAATGTAGATTCCACTGATAGTTGGGAGGCACACGCTTTTGATACTGTCAAGGGTTCCGACTACTTGGCAGATCAAGATGCTGTGGAAATTCTTACTCGTGAAGCTCCAGACGTGGTGATTGACTTAGAACACATGGGAGTTTTGTTCTCGCGCCTCACTGATGGTCGCATTGCCCAACGTGCTTTTGGCGGACATTCCCACAATCGCACTTGCTATGCGGCTGATAAAACTGGTCACGCAATTTTGCACGAATTGGTGAATAACCTCAACCGATACGGTGTTCACATTTATCAAGAATGGTACGTGATGCGCTTGATTCTGGAAGAAGGTCAGGCGAAAGGGGTGGTAATGTACCATATCTTGGATGGGCAAATAGAGGTACTGCGAGCAAAGGCCGTCATGTTTGCTACTGGAGGATACGGTAGAGTATATAATACTACATCTAATGACTATGCTTCCACTGGTGATGGTCTGGCAATGACTGCCCTCGCCGGATTGCCTTTAGAAGATATGGAATTTGTCCAATTTCATCCCACTGGTTTGTACCCGGTAGGAGTGCTGATTTCAGAAGCAGTACGTGGGGAAGGAGCGTATCTCATCAATAGTGAGGGAGAACGCTTTATGGAGAAGTACGCTCCCAGTCGTATGGAACTTGCTCCGCGTGATATTACCTCACGAGCAACCGCCTACGAAATTCGCGCTGGTCGTGGTATTCATCCCGATGGCAGTGCTGGTGGTCCTTTTGTCTACCTTGACCTCCGGCACATGGGTAAAGAAAAAATTATGAGCCGTATCCCTTTTTGCTGGGAGGAGGCACATCGACTCGTAGGCGTTGATGCTGTAATTCAGCCGATGCCAGTACGCCCCACTATTCACTACTGCATGGGCGGTATCCCAGTTAATACTGATGGTCAAGTCCGCAGTAGTGGTGAGGGTTTGATTGATAGCTTCTTTGCTGCGGGCGAAACTGCTTGTGTTTCCGTACATGGCGCAAATCGTCTTGGTAGTAATTCCCTTTTGGAATGTGTTGTTTATGGACGCAAAACGGGAGCCTCAATAGCACAATTTGTTCAAAAAATCAAGCAACCACTTATAGACGAACAACGCTACGTTACCGAAGCCAAGCAACAGATTCAAGCTCTGCTAGAACAGCCCGGACAGTACCGCATCAACGAGGTTCGTCAAGCTTTTCAGGATTGTATGACTCAATACTGTGGCGTTTTCCGCACTGAGGAATTAATGCGTGAAGGTCTCCGACAACTACAATCATTACAACAGCAATACTCGCAGATCTACTTAGACGACAAAGGAGATTGTTGGAATACGGAAATAGTGGAAGCTTTAGAGCTACAAAGCTTGATGGTTGTGGGAAATCTAATTTTAGCATCAGCTCTAAATCGTCAGGAAAGTCGTGGCGCTCACTTCCGCGAAGATTACCCTCAGCGAGACGATGACAAATTCCTCAGACACACAATGGCTTACTATTCTCCCCGCTCAGGAATTGATATCCAGTATCGCCCAGTAAATATTTCTATGTTCAAGCCACAAGAGAGGAAATATTAAGTTTTGTCAGTTGTTAGTTGGTGGTTCTTGTAGGGGCGGGTTTAACTTGAGGTGACGTTTACTCACTCCTTCCTCTCTCATTAAACCCGCCCCACTTCTTTATTGTTTAGGAGTCGTATTCGGAGTTGGAGTGGGCGCTCCGGCTGAGAGTTGGTTGATTTGGTCTTTGTAATTAGCTGGTGCTAAAGCTGTAGCTTTAGTAAACAAAGGTTTTGCTTCATCAATTTTGCCCTGTGTCTTCAGAAGCATAGCCTTCGCTAAGACGGGACGAAAATCCTGTGGATCTTTCGTCATTGCCTCGTCATAAACTTCAATTGCTTGAGCGTTGCGTTTTTGAGAGGTATAAACATTGCCCAGCATCACTTGTACTGCCGTTGTATCTACACTTCCCGGCTGAATCTTATTTGCTTTAGGCGCGGTGGTAGAAAGAGTCTCCTGCAATAAGCCTATTGCTGCTTCGGGACGTTTTTGATTGAGCAGAAGAGCGACCATTCCTTGCAGAGCCTTGATGTCCCCTGGTTTTGTTTGTAGAATCGAGCGGTAAGCAGCAGCAGCACCTTCCTTATCACCAGCACCCAACTTTGCTTGGGCAAGGAGTACCGTGTATTCCGTCTTTTCTGGGTTTAGTTTAGCAAGCTTTTCTAAAGGTTCAATGACTTCCTTGATGTTAGCTTTCCCTTGCCTGTATAGTAGCAACCTTGCTTCTAACAGACTTTTGAGGGCAGCTTGATTATTTGGTTCTCGCTGCAAAACCAGATCTAAACCTCGTGCTTCGTCTTCCAGTTTTGATTCCTGTGTTAATTTTTTCTCTGGAGTTGGTTTATTGTATGCACCTATTAGAGGAGCGATCGAAATTCCGATAAAACCAATAACTGCCAGCACCATCACGACTTGAACTACCCACCGATTGCGCGTTTGATACACAAGACTTTCCTTAACTCTAATAACATTGTCTTTTACCAAGGAAGAACTTAGGAGTCAGGAGGAGCCAGCAGGCTTACAGGATAACTCCGCGTGATTTCGACGTGAGAGAGTCGTAAAATTTTTGCTTTTTGACATTCCCTCTGCGTGATCTTCAGGTCATTCTAACTCAGCCTCTCCTGTACGGGCGGGTTTAACTTAGATAACTCGTGAGTAAACACGATATCTTGTAAAACCCGCCTCTCCTGTACGGGCGGGTTTAACTTAGATAACTCGTGAGTAAACACGATATCTTGTAAAACCCGCCCCTACTCCTTCTTAATAAAGCTAAAATTTTGAAAAAGTTTGCGGAATCCTGTCAATTGTTTGTGAATTTTATAACAAATGGCAATTGTTTTGCTGCAAATAAGTGATGACTTTAGGAGGAACTGTTTGAATTGTAGCTATGGTATGCTTCCGAAACTAGTGCAAAGGCGCTAAATTACACATTTAATGTGTATATGCGAAATTTTGTATATTTAGTTTACGCTGGGCGATGTGGGATGACTGGATTGAAAGGAAATATACTTTCACTCTTTCGCACAAACGCTCTTTCCAGTTGCGTTCGTAAAATCCCACAATGGGATGTGTCTCCGCCGCAAGGAGTTTCTATGAATTCCGACTTAATGCCGTCGTCTGAATCGTCTAATCATTCTGCCTCAAAAGAGGCTCAAACTAGTACAGAGGCTACTGCTGATGTGCAGATCTCAGCCTCTACCTCTGAAAAAGAGAATTCGCCCGTTACCCCAAGCGAAACTGCCACTGATGAGAACTTCGCAAATCGGCAGCAACCGATTCCGCCTCCCAGTGAACCAATGCAGTACCGTGCGATCGGTTTAATCCGAGGTCGCTATATTGCCAGTAGCGAACAATTTACACAAGGTGAAATCCTGACCCCAGATGGTGTACAACTTGACGCCGTCCTCTTAGGTCGGATTATGAGTTTAGTTAAGAATCATTTGGATTTAGAAAAAGAACATCTGTGGGTTGTTTATCCACGAACTCGGCAGGAAAATGACAAACTACACATCCAAATTGTGGGAGTTTGGGAGCCAGAAAACTTGGCTAAACAAACAGCTGAAGACGAACAAAATTTGGCTTCAGAAGAACAAGAGTTAGAAATATCTGATCACAATAGTTCATCAGATGCTCTGACACCCTCATCAGACATTCCGGATGGAGGTTTTTCTGTTCGTGGCGAAGTTGTTTACCAATCTTTTGAGTCTGAGAACTTGGTTGTCAAAATCAAGCAGGCAGCTCGCAAAGAATCAGATAAACCCAAATACTTTAAGTTAAAACTTAAAGGTAAGTTGGATATTAAAGCAGTCGGGAAATTCTGGGACTTTCAAGTCCACCGGGAAGCTGATGAATTGCTGATCCAACGGGGTGAGGCGATCGCCGACTTACCCAAAAAACATAGACCATTTCAGAGAAAAGGAGGACTGGGAGGGCGTCGTCCTCCTACTGGTCGAAAACCATTTCCTCCCAGAAGAAGTGGAGAAACACCACGACCCATCCGCAAAACAGGCGATTCCTCATCCGCACCACGACCTATACCGAAAGAACCGACGCCTAAACCCGTCAAGCGCCAAAAGCCACCCCATGATTAGTGCTGAGTACTGTTTTTTCTACTCAAGAGGAAGGAATTAGTATCAAAATTCCGTCCAGCGATCTTGAGGAAGAAAAGACCGCTCTGTGGGAAGTTGTGCAACAGGCTCAGTTAAGGTAAAGTCACCTGCCTCAATCCACTGTTTTAACTCAAGAGCAACTTGCCGAGAGAGAAACATACTTGCAAGAGGTGCGACACGTACTGTTTTGCCCTCAATAGTGATACGCCCAGATTTAAGTTGGGCGTAACTCACTAAACCAAAGGTAGGACGGACACGTCGGGGAATGGAAAAGTCAACTATTGGCGCTACTAAGTCTTTGTCAGAAACTGCACATCTGGCGACTACTTCTTCATTTAATACCGGGAGTGGTACGCCGACTCCTAACATTATTGAAGGACCATAATTTTTAAAGTAACAACCACGTACCCAACGAGCATCCATTTGCTTCGCATCACCAATTAAAGCTAAAGTCGCTGCTGGACCAACAGGTGTACGATTTGGTAGACGTTTTTGTAACGGAAAGTGCTGCGTGCCTTCCCATGATACATAGCCTATACCTCCACCCAAGAATATCCGTGTCCCAATGCCAACGAGTTGCAAATCGGGGTCGTTCAGTAAAGGAGACATGGCACCAGGGTTTGAGTAAACAGCATTACCCAAACGAGGTTGTAACGGACCAAGGTATGTAAATAGCTGGCGATCGCCTCCATTCACTCCCACTATAAAATTTTGATATAGATTGCGCGGATTGAACAAATAAAATTGATTGATGGTTTCACGAGTAATTGTTGTTTCAAAAGTTGCTCTTGGGTAACAATCTGTAACTTGTCCTTGCGCTTTTACTTGTACAGGTTTGCCTGCTATCAAATCTTCAATCACATGACCACCACCACGTTCCCGAACTTCTTCCCCGTCCGTTTCTTCCATTGCACAACTAGCGCCTAAGTATAAGTCTACTGCTCCAAAACCAGAGTATGTCGGCACACCATCCAACAAACAGCGACGAATTTTAATCGGTGGGTCAGTATGCCCCAGGTTAATCATTGCACCACTTGATTCCATCGGCTCAAAAGTACCCGTGGTGACAATATCAACTTCCTTAGCAGTTTTACTTACACCATTTTCTGCAACTCGTGCTTTTAACTCTTCAGCAGTTAATACCACCGCACGTTTACTACTTATTTTTTCATTGATTTCCGCAATTGTACGCATAATAAATCTTCAATCATTAAATTAAGTGGGTTGAGCCAATCAAACCTAAATATGTCAAGAAATTTTGGTTTGCTGTGAAACCTAGTACGTCCGGGTTTGACAAGATTGTTCGTTTGTAATGACAAGTGATGAGATTAAACCCACGACACACAAATGGTTAACAAATATAAGAAAAATTTATCTTTACTCACATCAACTTACTTAATCATTATTTCTCACAACAACATCATCCGTGGTTTCCTGCTCACCAATTGCTGAATTGTCCACAGATTCTGGTTGTGACTCCGAAACGACAATCAATTCATTCTGTATTTTTGAATGATTATCCCATTGATCCAAAACATCTTTAATCAAGACTTCTTGCAACCAAATCTTAGCTACAACAGTCAAGGGGAGAGCTAAGAGCAATCCCAGAAAACCAAAGAAGGTGAAGAAAAATAACTGAGCGATTAAGGAGATAGCCGGGAGGAGTGAGACTTGATGCGCCATGACAACTGGTGTAACCAGATTTCCTTCAGTCTGTTGAATGACAAAGTAAAGTGCGAAAACAGCAAGAGATTTCCAAGGAGCATCCAAAAGTGCGATCGCCATTGCTGGTATAACGCTAATTGTCGGCCCGACGTTGGGAATCAAGTTCATAAATCCCGCCAAAACCCCTAAAGCCAATGCTGATTGAACTTGCAAAACTGACAACCCGACTAAACTCATCGTTCCCACAAAACCCATTGCAATCAGAGCACCTGTAATCCATCCCTCCAATGACACCTCGCATTGATTTAATATTCCATCCACCCGGCGTCGATAAAAGGAGGGAAATAGACGTATAAATACCTGACGATAACTCTGGGGGTCAGTTAGTAACATCCCCGTCCAAACCAATACCAGCAGAATTTTGAGGAAAACTTCTAAGGAACTGGAGAAAAAGGCAAAAGATGTGCCAACAGCACGATTAATTAAAGGTTGCGCTTGTTTGCTGAGGCTATTGATATCGGGTACATAGGGAGCAAGCTGAGAAGGGATACGAGCTTCTAACTGATCAAGCCAACCATTCAAGCGCTCTAACCCTTTGGGAACGCGATAAGTGAGTTCTTGGGACTGAGCGGCAAAAGGCGGAACAATCAGCCAGAAAAAACCCACTATAAGTGCTATAAATACGAGTACCGACAGGATAATGGCTAATCCGCGTTTCAAACCCAAACGTTGGAACTGTCGAGCCAAACGATTTAAAGTCGTGGCTAAGACAACTGCAGCAAATATCAGTAAAAGTACTTCCCGAATTTGCCACAGGATGTACATGGAAAGAATGATGACGATTAAACCGATTGATTGACCAAAAATCATAGAGCGCAAGCCCCTGTATTTATGTATGGGGTAAGCTCGTAGGGGACTTCAGTCCCCGTCAAACATCCGCGCCCAAGATTCTATCAATTCACTGACACTTTTGCATTGTTTTTTTGCTTCAATATTTAATTTTAGCCATGAAGATGGCGTGATGGTAATATTGTGTCGAGTTTTGACTTCCGAACACAGATACGGCCCTATGGGGTAGCTAGTATTCAATTAGATCTATTTGATGCTTCTGAGTACCAGTCGCTCGACAGTCGGATACTAAAGAGATACGGCTAAAACTCTTCAGAATCCCCTATGCCTAAAGGCAAAGGGAGATGTCAACTAAACTCAATCTCTGACTCCCAGCTCTTGGTGAGCGGCTATTTTCTCTTAATGCAGGTTAGCTGATTTTCGTAACTTCCGCCTAGTAAAAGGGGCGCGGAATTAAAAATTAAAAAAGCTCGAATAACAAGCAATAAGCAATTCTAGAGACTTTTAGTGCTGCTAATAAGTTAAGAAGCTCACACTGTATGAGTGAAGGTTAGTGTGCGGAATTGTCATTTAACTTTTTATACAGTAAAACACTGCCCAAGACTATAGTTGGCAACAAAATTATTATCAGAGCATTCGTCGCGGTTGCTGAAATAGACAGGTTTGGCCCAGTGTACTTAATTAAGAATGAAATAAGAGCAGAGAACAAAAATACTTTCAGAACAAATCCAATCTGATTTTCCATTTTAAATATCTCCTGAAGACTCCTTTGTTAGGGTTTTTGTCTGGATAGTTTTGTAATATTTGTAATTGACGTCATACTTTTCTTTGGCTTAATTAATGTTAAAACTTGCAGTAGTTTTAGTCGCAAGTATTCTTATATGAAAATTGTCATATCTATTTAATCGTGATATAATCTCTAACCCAGATTATACAAAAAGTATTCGGTTGTAGATTGTTAATACAAGTACGGCAATACACATTTTTTTGTGGGGTAGGCACGAAAGTAGGCTCTATTAGGTGGTTTATACAATAGTCTTATTGGGAATAAAAGAGAATAAGTTCAAAGTAGAAAGAATTATCATGCCTGTTGAAACTAATAAAAAACGTCCAATCAAACCGCCAAGAATCCGGCAGTTTGGTGGTAGCTTTTTGATTCTGTTGACTCTTCTTTTACTTCTTAATTTTATTGTTCCCAGCTTTTTCGGACCAAGATTGCCACAAGTACCCTATAGTGACTTTATCGCAGCTGTGGAAGCAGGTAAAGTCGAGCGAGCGTTGGTGGGTAGCGATCGCATTGAGTATGTGATTACTACTCAAACTCCAGACGGCAAACCTGTAGAACAAGTTTTTACCACCACACCAGTTGCAATTGACCTAGATTTACCGAAAATCCTGCGCGATCGCAACGTCAAGTTTGGCGCACCACCACCAAACCAAAATGGTTGGATTGGCACTTTACTTAGCTGGGTTGTACCACCATTAATTTTCTTTGGGATTTGGGGCGTCTTACTCAATCGTCAAGGAGGTGGCCCCGCTGCATTGACTGTAGGTAAAAGCAAAGCCCGCATTTACTCCGAAGGCAGCACAGGTGTCAAATTTATTGATGTAGCTGGTGTAGATGAAGCCAAAGCAGAACTGGAAGAAATTGTTGACTTTCTCAAAAATGCTGAAAAATACACCCGTTTAGGAGCGAAAATTCCGAAAGGAGTCTTGCTGGTAGGATCTCCCGGAACGGGTAAAACACTCCTAGCGAAAGCGATCGCTGGTGAATCTGGTGTTCCCTTCTTCAGCATTTCTGGTTCAGAATTTATCGAACTGTTTGTTGGCGTAGGTGCAGCACGAGTTCGTGACTTATTTGACCAAGCCAAGCAACAAGCACCCTGCATCGTATTTATTGACGAATTAGACGCACTTGGCAAGTCTCGCGGCGGTGCAGGTCCGATGATGGGTGGTAACGATGAACGTGAACAAACCCTCAACCAGTTACTGACGGAGATGGATGGTTTTGATGCCAATACAGGCGTAATTATTATCGCCGCCACCAACCGTCCTGAAGTTCTCGACCCAGCATTACGCCGTCCCGGTCGCTTTGACCGCCAAGTTGTCGTTGATCGCCCTGATAAAATCGGTCGTGAAGCTATTCTCAAAGTCCATGCCAGAAACGTTAAATTGGCGGATGATGTGAACTTGGGAACAATTGCTACCAGGACACCTGGGTTCGCAGGAGCAGATTTAGCAAACCTTGTCAATGAAGCGGCACTTCTCGCCGCACGGCAAAATCGGCAAGCGGTGATGATGGCTGATTTCAACGAAGGTATTGAACGCCTCGTTGCCGGTTTGGAAAAACGCTCTCGCGTACTTAATGAAACCGAGAAAAAGACCGTTGCCTATCATGAAGTCGGTCACGCTATCATTGGTGCTTTAATGCCAGGAGCGGGTAAAGTAGAAAAAATCTCTGTTGTACCTAGAGGAGTGGGAGCCTTAGGCTACACAATTCAGATGCCTGAAGAAGACCGCTTTTTGATGATAGAAGACGAAATTCGCGGTCGCATTGCTACCCTCTTAGGTGGACGTTCTGCAGAAGAAATTGTCTTTGGCAAAGTCTCAACCGGTGCCAGTGATGATATTCAGAAAGCGACTGATTTAGCAGAACGCGCTGTTACCCTTTATGGCATGAGCGACGAACTTGGTCCTGTTGCTTTTGAGAAAACTCAACAGGAGTTTCTCGACGTTTACAGCAACCCACGGCGATCAGTGAGTCCGAAAGTGGCTGAAGTCATTGATCGTGAGATGAAACAAATAGTCGATAACGCTCATCATATCGCTTTAAGTATTCTGCATGAAAATCGTGACTTGTTAGAGGAAACTGCACATGAACTGTTGCAAAAAGAAGTCCTTGAAGGCACTCAATTACGGGAAAGCCTCAAACAAGCAAAAGCACCAGCAGAACTTGACGAATGGTTGCGGACCATCCGTGACAGGTTAAGCTAATTGCATACTTGTCAATATACCTAATGAATGAAA
>JAQYWO010000480.1 GCA_029379215.1 Rhizonema sp. PD37 | reverse complement strand
CGTCTGGGGAGTTATAGGAACACTTTTTTATGGGCTAATTGTAGGACTTTTAGTTCTGATTTTAGGGTTAATTTTTGGGTCGTTTTATGGGCTGATTCATGAGCTAATTTATGGGCTGATTTTAGGGTTAATTTTTGGGCTGATTCATGGGCTAATTTATGGGCTGATTGATAATTTAACAGAAAATCAAATTAAAAAAAGAATTTGGCTAATTAATGGCCTAATTTTAGGGTTAATTCCTGGGCTAATTGGGCTAAATCTTGGCTCAATTTTCGGAGCAATTTTTGGGTTAACTTTTGGGCTAATTCTTGGATTAATTAATGGGCTAATTTTTGGGCTGATTGAAAATAAAATTCAGACAATTGAAACTCTAAATTTTTCTCTTAAAAAGCCTCTAAATTGGCTGAGAAATGGGCAGGTAAGTGATCTAAGATTTTCGCTGATTTTTATAGGGATTATTTTGCAATTAGGGCTGATTTATAGCTTAATTGGTTCGACAAAAAATGGACTTTTCAGCCAGATTATTTTGCTGATTGTAGGGCTGAGTCCAATGCTGATTGGATTGCTGATTTCCGGAATAAATGGATTGGAAATTGAAAATAAAACTATACCTAACCAAGGTATTAGGCAATCAGTTCTTAACACGATAATTTTCTCAGCAGTTACTTTTTTACCTACTGCGTTAATAGTCTTTATAATTGAAGTAAGCTTAAAGCATGATACTAGTAATCAAGTCTTAATTTTAAGTCTAGTGTCGGGAATACTCTTTGGAATGCTTGTTGGAATAGTCAGAAGTGGAACACCTGTCATTAAGCATTTTATTCTGCGTATAATTTTGTGGTTTAGTGGCTACACCCCTTGGAACTATGCGAAGTTCCTTAACTACAGTACTGATCGCCTGTTTCTACAACGAGTAGGTGGCAGCTATCGCTTTATGCATGACTTGCTACGCCAGCACTTTGCTAATTCCTATGGTCAAAAAATCTAGCACCTGTTCAAGTAATTCTAGTTGAACCCTCTACTCCAGTCCAAAATCACATTGTCTGTATTAATTGTGTCACAATAATCCAGCAAGTTCCAACTTTTGTACTAAGTGTGGAACACGACTAATACGATAACATTGTTGTGCTGAGTGCGATGCTTGCAGTGATTACGATACTGAAGGGCAACAGCTTAAGCCGTGTCGCTAAAATCAAATTCATCTTTCTAATATTACGTTCGCCTAATTACTTATAAGGCTCGTATTTGCGCTACTCTGCGAGAAGTCCAATTACGCGTCTACAGCGCTCTTAACATTTAAGAGCGCTGAAGCGCAACTACAAACTAAAAAAAATTCGGCGATTAAGAGAAGATAATCGCCATTTGACTGAAGAAAGGCAGAGGGCAGATGGCAGATGGCAGAAGGAATTAAATAACCTTTTATACACAATAAAACTCCGTTCTCTGTCAAAGCCGCCACAAACCGGGTTCAAGCCCCCATTGATTGTCTTGCCTTCTGCCTCCAGCATAGCTGCCTCCTGCCTTCATTAAGGCGATGACCAATTTGTTGGTGTATAAGCAGAATACGTACCACTCGCTCCTCGACGGCAGACTGGTCCGTGACCAGCATCAACTACACTAGATAATGTGTAGGATGTGCCATTCACCTTAAAACTCGTGGGTAAAGTCGAGCCTGTAGATGCTTTGAGTACGCCAAATCCACAGTTATTAATTGCAATATTCCGTGTTGCTTCTGCTGGAACCGTTATAGATACTGATGCGCCTGGAGATTTGCCAACAATAACCACTTGTCCGTGTGCAGTTTTGAAATTTGCACTTCGTGCTTCTGCGAGAGTGCCATTTTTGCAAGCTGGTAGTGTTTGTGTGGGCAATGCAGAGTAATCGATCGCTGTTCCGTCTACTTTCAAATCAGTAAAACTGTTATTCCCCTTAGGCTTTGAAATCGTTATTTGGCCGCAAGCACCAGCAACTCGAGATATAGTCCGACTAACTTGCCCTAAATCCACAGCAACTCTACTGCCAGCGGTTCCATCTAGATAAACTGTGGTAACGTTATTCTCTGTTGCTTTATAAACAGATGCTCCTTTATACTGAATTGCCTCAGCAGGAGAAAGAGAAGAAGCACAAACACCCACCCCTAAAAAACATGCAATATTTTTTAAAACTTTCATACAATACTTTGTTCCTCATCGAATCTATCTTAGGAACAATTTTTACGTCTACCAATTCGTAGAACTACAGAAATCTTTTTAAAGAGTAGCAGTATTGTCTATCGCCGATTTAAACTTATCCTGCACTGCTCTCAGCATCTTTGGTTCGGTCGTCTTTTGGTTAAATATCACGAGCGGTGTGTAATCTATGGCCTTGCAGATAACTATTAACTCTTTAATCCTCGCCTCTGTGTTAGCTTTTAACACAAAGTTCCCATCTTCATTAGGCTGCTCGAACTTACTCGCACCCCCGGCAAGAGCCAAAAATCCCGGACCATAAACGTCAACTGGGGTCGAAGTCAGATTTTCAGTAAATGCGAAGCGCTCTGGGTTCTTGCTCTTCAGTTTTTTATATGTCTTAAAGAACTCGTAATCATCCGACACTTCAAATTCTTTCTTAAGTTTGTCAAGATCACTCCGCAGGATCGCCCTCCATTGCACATCTTGTGCACTTGGATCACCGATAGCTCCACCTCTCAGTATCTTGGCCGCATCTTCCTCTAACGCCTTTCCACTTTCATTCACTTGTTGCCCTTTTGTTTGTTTTTTGTAAAGCTCATTACATCTTTTAATTAAGCCTTCCTCAAACTTTTCTTGTGTCTCATATTCTTCGGTAGAATTCAAAGTCTCTTTAACAATTTTTGTGCGAAGTTTTTTGGTTTCGCTAACGCTCAATTTATTCTTCTGCGCCCATTTGTCCACGATGGGGGTAATTTGCGGCGGCAGGATTGACTGATTATTGTCTTTTAATTTAGCCCGTTGGATTATTTGTTCTCGCACCCTCCCTCCAGTGATCGCTTCCCGACGCTGGTGGATTGACTTAGTCTGTATTTCGTCTTTCTGCTCCTCCTGCCGTTGCAGCGCCGTAATCTCTAGTTTCTTCTGTAGTTCTTCTTTCTTTTCGTCCTGCCGCTGTACCGACTCCCCTTGCGTTGACTGGGCAGTCGCGAGGGCATGGATCTGGTTTACCACCTGAGAGGCAACCTGATCGGCCTCCTGCTCATATTTATCCCCAGGCGCACCAATTGTAAGCTTGGCTTGAATATGTGTTCTCACATATACTATTGATGATGGTGTAGCGTTACCCCATTTCTCAAATAGGCTTCTTCTAATAGCATCTCGTTCTTCTAAACTTGGGATCTTCTTAGATGGTTTGACTTTTGATGATGATTGTGAAGTTGCTTGCGTTGGGTAGTCAACTAAAGGCGGAACAATTGGGTTATGTTTCTTCTTGAAAGAGGATTGCCCAAACGATTTTTGTACTTTTTCTTTCGTCATATTTAAAAAGAACTTTAAAGTCGGGGTTTAATCGATATTTTCATGAAACATTTACCACTGTCAATTAGACTAAGGTCGAATTTTTCATTTTTTTCTATCTTGGTTTTGAGTGAGGGTATTGCACTGGTCATCTCCATCGGTATCAATGGGGAATAAGAAGATAAGTTTTTCAAGCGTGCGTCCTTTTCTTGAATCAATTCATGAATTCAGTGTTTTATCCAATCCAAGGAAATACCTTGTAGCGATGTTATAAAGAAGTGTCTTTAGCTACAAAGAAAAAAGAAGAGCAAGCCTGTAACTGGCGATCGCCCCACATATAAATTGCCTATTGCGCTAGGATTGAATAGTTCCGGAACGAACAGGAAAGAGAATCATAGCCACACATCCATATCACCTCAAGCCGCCCCAATTCCCGTAAGCCACATATCCCGCACTATCACCAGTTTGATAGAATGGGCTGGGTTCTTCAAATGCTTTGCTAATGTCTTGCGCCTGGGCTTTGAACGGATATGTTGCTGCCAATCGGGACCAGAGGGTTAAAATTAAACTCATAACTATACCATAAAGCTAAACGAACACGGGTTGACTTAAACAGTTTATTTTGATTCATTGGTGAGATTGAGACGATATCCAATGCCATGCAAAGTTTCAATCGGATTCTGATAACCACTACTCGCTAGTTTACGCCGTAGCAAACGTATTTGTGCCGCCACTACATTACTTGTAGGGTAACCGTTCACAGGATTCCGAAACGTTACCGGAAAAAATAGGTACACACTGATG
>JAQYWO010000479.1 GCA_029379215.1 Rhizonema sp. PD37 | reverse complement strand
AGAACGTCAAACCACCCTCTTCTACTGGGCGCACGTCCAACTGCGATGGTCATTTTATCAAATCTCCAAATCTTATAATTACGGGAAAATTGCTCTGTCTCTAAACTAGCGCTTTTTGCCGTCTCTAGACGGAGAGTTAACTGAAGTTTGTTACTTTGTTAACTTTTTTTAACCTTCTTTAATCATATTAAACATAAATTACTCATTTTTCTACATAAATTTTAATTTTAATAAAAATTTTATAGTTGAATTTCAGATTGAGGCGGAGGAGCAAAGGGAGCAGGGGGAGCAGGGGAGGAAAAGACTAATTGTCTATCAACTCTTTCCTCCCCTGCCTCTCTACTTCCCCTGCCCCCTTTGCCTGCCTCTACAGATAAATTCGCACTGACGTACCGTATTGGAGGGAAAGTCATGAGTTAAGGTGCAGGAGGCTGGAGACAAAACTCATTATTCTCAGCATCCCTGTTCCGCCTAACTCCTACAGGAATCGACTGGGCAACGCTAAAATTAGACCTACAGTTAAATTTAGTGAATGCCACAATGTTGACTATTGACCTGAGTGTAAAAAACACGGCTTTACCCATTTCAGTACAAATTAAGTCAGAAGAGGAAGCTGAGGCTACTTATCAAGAAATTTTGACAGCGATGCGTTCTGGCAGGACTGACATTCTGGAATTAAAGTCAGAGGGAAAGGTCGAGAAGAAAGTTGCCGTCCGTATCAGCGAAATTTCTGGGGTACAATTATCTCAGAAAGAGGGTACAGTTGCTGGTGGTGGCAGACCTCCTGGTTTCTTTGCTCTAGCTGCAGAGTAAAGAACTGGTGTGCAAATGGCGGAATTGGGCATTGAAATAAAAGATCTAAACTTTAGCTGGCCATCTGGAAAGGAAGTTATAAAATCTTGCTCTCTGGAAGTACCCAAGGGTGAATTTTGGATGCTATTGGGTACAAATGGCAGTGGTAAATCAACATTACTCAAATTGCTAGCAGGGCTATTATCTCCTCAGTCAGGCGAAACACGGGTTTTACCTCCCCTTGGTTTTGTCTTTCAAAATCCCGATCATCAACTCGTCATGCCGACTGTTGGTGCTGATGTGGCTTTTGGATTGGTGGAGGAAAAACTGCCAATAGTTGCTGTGAGAACACGGGTTGCAGAGGCATTGGAGGCCGTCAATTTACTGCCGCTACAGCGACGCCCTATCTATGCTTTGAGTGGTGGACAGAAACAACGGGTAGCGATCGCTGGGGCCTTAGCCCGTCGCTGTGAAGTCTTACTTCTAGATGAACCGACTGCTTTGCTCGATCCAGATAGTCAAATAGAATTGGTCGCTAGTGTCCGCCGTTTAGTGAAAACTCGGGGCATCACAGCCCTCTGGGTGACACATCGTCTAGAAGAGTTGAACTACTGTGATGGTGCTTTTTTGCTGGAAAGAGGAATTCTAGTGGATCGAGGTGAGACGCTACGGCTAAAAAAACGTTTGATGGAATTGCATGACCATGAGGTAATGGGTAATGAGTAGTAGCTAATAGGTAATGGGTAATAGGCTTGACGAGTGTTTTTTCACACTTTGCTCAATGCCCAATTACTCATTACCTATTCCCATTTCCATTTTTCTTGCTTTGTAACATAGTGTTACAAGCGAACCTTGAATTACTATAAAAGTTATGAATGAATCTTGTCAACTCTTGAAAATTGTGATCGAAAACCATGTTGAGTTCTTCACTGACAGCCGTTCTATTAGTAGACGGCTACAATATTATAGGCGCTTGGCCTTGCTTGAAAAAAACTCGTGATAGTGCAGGACTAGAAGCAGCACGTTGGGAACTAATTGAAGCTTTGATTAGCTATAGTGCATTTCAGGGTTACCACACTCAAATTGTGTTCGATGCTCATTACCAAAATAGCTGTAGCAACAAAGAAGTTATCACAGAACTTCTTTCTGTTTATTATACAGATTTTGGTCAAACGGCAGACACATATATTGAAAAGTTTTGTGCATCTGCAAGACCTCAAATAGCCCAATCTCTAATTTCGCGAATCATTGTTGCCACATCAGACCGGGCACAGCAGTTGACGGTAAATGGGTACGGCGCTGAATGGATTTCTGCCATCCAATTGTGCTGCGATGTTGAAGCTAGCATTTGTCGGGCAAGGTATAAATACCAGCAAAGGAAACAATCTAAAAGCAGGTTTTTAGTTAATGCCATTAATGACAAGACCCGGCAACGTTTAGTAGAATTGAGAATGGGCTTGAAATAAGTTGCTCAATCTCAATTTCAGCACATAGAGCTTCTCTGTAGTTACTTCAGAGTAGCTTTAAAGTGTGTCAAATATGGGTACTCTTATTATAAAGCTTAAGCGTCATAAAAAAAAAGTTGAAAATTTTTGCTAAAGTACTTGCAATTTAAATGATTTACGTTTAATATTAGTAATCGTGATCCTCAGTAGCTCAGTGGTAGAGCGATCGACTGTTAATCGATTGGTCGCTGGTTCGAATCCAGCCTGGGGAGTTAAACAATTTTAGATTTTATAGGGATGTAAGTAACCCTCGTCTATAACCTTGGGCATCACTATAGGAGTCAGCCTCCCATAGTGATGTCTAATAGTTAATACCAATTTAAAAAAAGTTTGCAACACATGAATAAATCGCGAGGGCGAACAGGGCTGTTTCACTGTGACGCTCGTTCGCTAACGCTACGCTAACACCCATACATGGAAATCTGTCGCATTCTTTTTTTGCTCTTGGTAAATTCCTTATCGACCAACCACGCTCAATGAATCACCTGCTGTCATTATTGACGGATGGTAAGTTCGGAATTTCCCGCAATTCATTCCAGCACCCATGTGTGATCGGATAGGGTGTGGGGCTTCTTGCGATCCAGCTCAAATCTAAAAGATGAAATCCGTGAATATTTATGTCAAAAGTTATCCTCCCGCTCAACTCAACAACTGACTGGGGTAAGCTTTGGCTGCTAGACCCGACTGTAATATTTCTTAATCATGGGTCATTTGGTGCTTGTCCTCGGGCAGTACTAAAAGCCCAACAATGCCTGCGGACGAGGTTAGAAGAAGAACCCTTACGTTTTTTTGGTCGAGAGTGGGAAGGGTTGCTGGACGATGCTAGAAGTAAATTGGCAACCTTCATTGGTGCCAATTCTGAAGAATTAGTATTTGTTCCCAATGCGACGACGGGCGTTAATTCGGTGTTGCGTTCCCTCTCGTTCTTACCTGACGACGAAATACTCACGACTAACCACGAGTACAACGCTTGCCGCAATGCACTTGACTTCATTGCCAGTCGCACTGGTGTACGGGTTGTGGTGGCAAAAATTCCTTTCCCCATCACCTCACAACAGCAAGTGATAGAGGCAGTGTTGGAACAAGTTTCATCAAAGACTCGATTGGCACTTTTGGATCATATTACCAGCCAGACAGGATTAATCTTCCCGATTCAAACATTGGTGCAGGAGTTGCAAAAACGCGGTGTGGATACACTTGTAGATGGAGCTCATGCGCTGGGAATGATACCCTTAAATTTACGAAATATTGGTGCAACTTATTACACTGGAAATTGTCATAAGTGGCTGTGTGCACCGAAGGGAGCAGCGTTTTTGTATGTCCGCCGAGATAAACAGCCAGAAATTCGTCCATTGACAATTAGCCACGGCGCAAACTCATCACGAACTGATAAAACACGCTTTCAGTTGGAATTTGATTGGATGGGAACAGACGATCCCACAGCATTTATGTGCGTCCCAGAAGCGATCGCCTTCATGGATTCGCTGTTACCTGGTGGATGGGCTGAGTTGATGCAGCGAAATCATCAGTTAGTGTTAGAGGCAAGGCAACGACTTTGTGAAGCGCTAGGAGTGTCGCTACCGTGCCCTGATGAGATGATCGGCTCAATGGCAGTTGTACCAATCCCGGATGCTTTAGAAAACCGCAATTTCATGTCTCTACATGATGAGTTATTTGATAGGTTTGGGATTGAAGTACCAGTTGTTCCATGGCAAGAAACACCCCGGCTACTAGTGCGGGTATCGGCTCAGATTTACAATAACTTGGAGCAGTACGAGTATTTAGCAAAAGCGTTGATGGAGTTGGTTGCTGAAAATGTAGATTAGCACTTTTATGATGCTATTTTTGCACAATAGATTTAGATACCCGATTTCTTAAAGAAGTCGGGTATCTTTTTTTGCCATTAATTTTTGATTTTCGTAATATTCCTAAATTAAAATGCGAACATTCTTATACTTCTCATGATATAGCAACCGCCAAGGCGGTTAAGACGTTAAACGTAAGACATCTTCAATGGCAT
>JAQYWO010000478.1 GCA_029379215.1 Rhizonema sp. PD37 | reverse complement strand
GCTTTGGCGGGGTGGGGTTCTTTAGGTATTTAAGATTAATCGAACAGACATGATATGACTAAAACGAAAACCGCTATAGTCAAACTCTTTTAAGCCAACACCACGCATTTTCGATACGTGGTGTTGACTAGAAGTCAGCGGTGTAAATTGTTTTTTTACTTAGCCGTATATATTCGAGCGCGATCGCCATCAAAAAGTAATTTCTAATACATTACTATTCAGTTAAGTAAGTGGACGGTAAAAAACCTGATTACGTAAAGAAAAGAAAAGTTAATAAAATTATATTGTAGTAAGCGCTTTAGCGAAGACAGCGCTTACTACGAACTTTCATTTATTTATGCCGACTTACTGAATACTTTATTTCACTCAACAGAGACACCAAAAATCGTCCATGATTGCCAAAAAATGTACATTGAAAGTATTCCAAAGAATATCCGAAGGGCAAGGCTGACTGTCGAGTCTGGTAGCTTTGGTAACAAACGAGTACTTATTTGAACACCTAAAAGTCCACCGCAGCCTAAAATTATACCTTGAAGAAATAGGATATTTCCTTTGAGAGCGTGTCCTATGCAGGCAGCTACAGCCGTAATGACAATCACACCTAGACTAGTTCTGATTGCGACTTTGATGTTTTCTCCGAGTAGTAGCATTTGCAGTGGGACCATAACTGTACCGCCGCCTAAACCAAATAGGCTAGCTAAAATTCCTGCTGCTCCTCCAGTCCCAATCGTGGAAATTAATGGGTTAAATTGTGCTGTATTATCTCCTTCTCGAGTAGCCAGTTGCTGACGAAGCTCGATTAAATAAATATTAGCCAGTAGTATGATGCCAAATGCAAACAGTATTATGTATGGCGCAATTTTATTGGCAAAGTACACTCCTATTCCTGTAGTTAAGAATGCTGGAATTCCTAAATAAATGACTCGTTTAAAATCAAAGTAGCCCATCCGCCAATTCTGTACACTGCCAGAAATTGAAGTAATAACAATGGCAAGGCTACTAGTAGCAACAGCTTCAAGGGGAGTATAACCTAAAGCAACTAAAAGAGGAATCGTAATAATACCTCCACCAATTCCTAATAGTCCAGCTATCATCCCAGATAATAGACCTCCAGCCGCCAAAATCAACCAACTAAAGTCAATCATATATAGGCCTTCACAAAGATTTATTTGAGTGAGTTCAAGCTTGTACTGTCACCGGATGGCTAACAATGCCTCCATAAAGCAATCCAAAGTTATTCCAAGGAACAGTTATCGGCTGCGTGTTGCCTAAATCGTCAGTAGCACGCGCTTGTAGAGAATATTCTCCAGGAACTGGATGCCAATCAATGTCCCACCTTACCCATGCAAATGGAAAATTTGGTTCTCTGAGTCGTGCAAGTTGCCAAGTTTTGCCACCATCTAGACTGACTTCTACACGGACAATCTTTCCTTTTCCAGACCATGAACGTCCGCGTAAAAGGTGATATCCAGCAGAAATTGTTGCAGGCCAACCAAGTTCAAAGGCGCTCTTGACGTTTTGATACGTAATCAACTCACCTTTATATGGAGCAGTTGGCAGATAGTCTGAGCCAACAAGTACCATTTGCTTAGTTACCCACTGGGTATATATGGGTGTTTCGGAAACCTCAATCCGCTCTATCCACTTAACATTAGCGTTGCCTCCCCAACCAGGAAATATAACGCGGCATGGTTGCCCGTGATCGGGAGGTAATGGCTCCCCATTCATTGCATAGACGACAAGCGAGTTATCAAGGAGTGCTTTGGCAATAGGTACCACAGTACTAAACTTCGATTTTTGCGAATGGAGCGAATCGACATCTGCTCCCTGAACTAGTACATCTACAGCAGTGGATTTCAGCCCAACTCTTTCTAATAACAAACTCAGTGGCACACCAGTCCACTCAGCTACACCAATAGCACCTAATCTCCATCGTGCGCCAGCTACAGAGAGTGGTTGGTTGTAGACTTCTTCAAAGAAGCGGCGGCCATTGGCAGCACACTCAATAGCAGAAGTGACAGATATGGATGGCATAGATAGGATTTCATCATACGTGAATGATGAAGGGGTAGAAACACCAGTTCCTTCAACCCGCAAGCGCCAAGTAGAGGGGTCAAAAGGAGGTGGTGTACTGCGGTTGTGGACATAGAACCAATCGTTTGGGACTATATATCCACGCCCATACATCGCTCCCCAGTTCATTTCCAATGTGCCTTTGCTATGAGAGATATACCCTGGTGGCAAGGGCTTGAGTATGTTGCTCTCTTTTGTTTTAAAAGTGTTTGTGAGATTTAACGATTTTGAATGACTAACCTCGCTTCGGGCAGGTGCAGGATTAGCTAATCCCCCGAAGGCTGTTGCACCGATCGCCGTGGCTAGTATTTGCAGAAAACGTTTGCGTGACACACCCGCTTCTGCGCTTTTCAGCCATATGTACTGATCAAGACGCGATCGCAAGTAATCATCTCGATCCAATATGTTTTCATCCTTCAAGATAATACCAGTACCTTTTTGTAATTAAGTGTCTTTACACTGCTGACTACTATTAAGTTGTGCTACATTTAAGCCACGTACATACTGATTAATTTCATAAAAACACTCATCAAATTAATCAGTATGTACGCAAAAAATGTTTTAGATTATTTACAACAAAGACTTGGGTATTAAGCGGACAAAACCTCCAAGGAGTTGCTCACTGTCCAAAAACCAGTCACCTCATCCTGTTTATAATAGGGAATATAATGGTGAACTGTGTTTTGAGCTATTTCAGAAATCGCCTCAAGGAATCTATCACAGTCTTCAAGCGTATTGTAGATCCCAAAGCTTGCGCGGATAATACTAGGAATGTTTCGTGTAATTCCCCTATCTACTTCTACCGCAATAATACTGTCTTGCTCATCCGAAATATTCTTCAGCTTACGGATGTACTCATAAGTACAGAAAGCTCCAGCACGAAGTCCAATTCCATATTCCTGTGCCAATATCTCTGCTACCAAACGGCCATCAAACTCATTAATGTCGAAAGGAATGACATGGGCGATATTATCTCCAGAAATATGTACTTTGATACCAGGAATACGTTCAAGTCTTTTTAATGTGTATTCGACCAAATAATGCTCGTACTGAGCAATTCGTTCACGTCCGAGCGCTTCGATAATCTGAATCGCTTTTGCCACAGCAATTGCACCCATAGCGTTAGGTGTTCCAGGATCGTGTGCTCTCTCTGTGTAAAAACGCTTGATTTCCAAGTTAGTCGTAATGTATGGCAAGTTACCACCTCCAATTTGATAGGGGTAGGAACTATCAAAAAATTCCTTTGGTCCTACGAGAACTCCTGTTCCATAAGGGGCGTACATCTTGTGTCCAGAAAACGCCACAAAATCTAAATGACAAGGATCCTCATCCGGACACATATCTACTTGATCATGCTGAATTAGCTGACACATATCTGCAAACATCTTGATGCCATACTGGTGTGCCAAGCGGGCGATTTCATAAATTGGAGGTTTGTACCCTGTAATTGTCGAAGCCCCAGTGATGGTTATTAACTTAATCTGTTCAGATTCAGGTTTATTTTGATGTGCCTTGAGAATATTCTCAATTTCAGCGACATCAACACTTCCATCTGGTTTAGTTCTGTACTGGACAACTGGATTATTGATAACCCAAGGAAGTAGATTTGAAGAATGCTCAATATCAGAAACCAATATTTTCCCAGGTTTTTTAGCCCACAGTGTGGCTGCTCCATTAATTGCTTCGGTCGTATTCTTCGCAAAAATTACATAGTTTTGTAAAGAAGCTCCCACAAATCCCCGGATGATGTCCCGGCTAGCATCGTACTCTTTCGTAGAAATAACAGACTTTTGCCCAGAACCTCTGTGTACGCTGCCATAAGAGTCAAGCATCGTGTCTACGTAATCCTTGACGGCTGCAAACGGAGTAGTGGTCGCTCCGTTATCTAAATTAACGTATTTTACATAGTTTCCTTTAAGAGTCTTTACCCTAAAGACCAAAGACTCAGTGGTAAACAGAGGTTTAATCTCCTGATCCCAAAAGTTATGAAGATTTTCAAGTGCGTTTTCTACAGTTTCTACTTGAAGAAGTTGCATACTTTGTTTACACCCTGATAAATTGACTAAGGTTTTGAGCCAATGCTGAATCAATTTATGAATTACTAAAGAACTGGACAGTCCGACAATCTGAGTTCGTCAAGTAACCATTGAATTGAGTGTCAAAGCATTTCCTCGCACTTAGAATAACACACAGTCTTGCTAAGTAAACTGTGTTTAGATTTCTCACAAGTCATTAACAATCAATTTACATAACCAAGGGGGAGATTCTTTTTATACA
>JAQYWO010000056.1 GCA_029379215.1 Rhizonema sp. PD37 | reverse complement strand
ATATACCCTCTTCCTTTTCTTATTCCAACATTATTGGGTTGATTGCTTTCACAATTATCTTGATTTTTATCATCCCCTTAGTTATTTATTTCAACAAGAGGCTACTGTACAAGAAAAATTATAAATTTGTTTATACGCCAATTGATTCTATTGAACGTCGTAGCAATATTTCATATGAAGAATTTGTTCGGGAGTATGCTTCTGTTGGAAAGCCTGTTATTATTACAGATGTAGTGAAAAACTGGAGAGCCTCGACAAAATGGAATCTCGATTTCTTCAAATCAAAGTACGGGTCAGTCAAGCTCGAAGTGCAGGATTACAATCCTGAAGGTGAATTTACGCGGGAGACTAGAACTCACGAGTCAATGAAGATTGCTGATTATATAGATTATATGACTGGTGGTGCTGGCAACAAATTGCTTTATTTATCAAACATGCATATTTGTTATCATCCCGAGCTTTGGGAAGATTGCGAAGATCCAATATATTTCAATAATTGGTTTAAAAGATTTCCATTAGAACTTATCAAAAGATTTTACCCTGATTTCTCTTCAGTTTTCATAGGTTTTAAAGATACATCAGTGGGTCTTCACTATGATTCACGTCATGATACGACATGGGTAGCAGTGATCTCCGGGCGGAAACAAGTGGTAATGTTTCCGCCAGACCAAGAAAAATATTTGTACGAGGGTCGAGTCAACTGCTTCAAGCCAAACTTCAAAAAATTTCCACTGTACGCTCAGGCCAAATCCGTGCAGTTCATACTAGATCAGGGAGAAATTCTCTACATGCCGTCAAATTGGTGGCATCAGCTAAAAAATCTAGAAAATACAATCGCTGTGGCTACCGGTACACTCCATGAATGGGACTATGAACTAGTTTGCCAAGGTTTTTTAGATAAAGCCCCAATAAAAGGTCATCTTTTTCCACTAATTTTAGAATTTCCGTGGCTGGGTAGAACTTTATCGGCTGTTGGTTTGCTTGAACGCTAGAAGAAAGGAGACACATATAAAATGAAATAAGAGAGGAATTTTAGCTTTCCCCGCAGAAAAAGTGTTTTTTATTGTTACAAGCAAAAGCTTAGCTTATTACATTCAATGTGTCATTCCTTTTAAAAGCCAGCTCAAAATAGAAATGAATAGTTTAACAAATCTTAACGAAATAGATGATACTGCTGTAGCTATTATCGGCATGTCTGGACGATTTCCCAAAGCTCAGAATCTAGATAAGTTTTGGCAGAATTTACGAGACGGAGTAGAATCAATTTCATTTTTATCAGAGAAAGAACTGGAAAACTCAGGGATTGACTCTACTGTGATAAGTGATCCTAACTATGTCAAATCTGGTGGTGGAATTCTCGAAGACATAGAATTATTTGATGCTGCCTTTTTTGGTTACCCACCTAGACAAGCAGAAATAATGGATCCGCAGCACCGCCTATTTCTGGAATGTGCGAGTGAAGCTCTTGAAGCCGCAGGTTATAATTCCCAAACCTATAAAGGTCGGATTAGTGTTTACGGTGGAGTGAGCATAAGCAGCTACTTTTTGTCCAACCTTTTTTCAAATCCAGAGTTGCTCAAATCAGTAGGGGCTGACCAAATTAGGCATAGCAATCGTCCAGATAACCTAGCCACACGAGTTGCCTATAAATTAAATCTTAAGGGTTCAGCGATTACCGTCCAAACTGGATGCTCTACTTCATTAGTAGCCGTTCACTTGGCTTGCCAAAGCTTGTTGGAGCATGAATGCCATATGTCTATAGCTGGCGGTGTGACAATTAGTTCACTACAAAAAACTGGATATTTTTATCAAGAGGGAGGAATTGCCTCTCCAGACGGACACTGTCGCGCTTTTGATGCTAAGGCACAAGGAACCGTTGGCGGTGACGGTGTAGGTATTGTAGTTTTAAAGCGGTTAGACGATGCTTTAGCTGATGGAGATTGCATTCACGCTGTAATCAAAAGTTCAGCTATTAATAATGACGGCTCTTTAAAAGTTGGTTACGCAGCTCCCAGTGTAGATGGTCAAGCTAAAGTCATTGCTGAAGCTCTTGCGATGGCCCAAATCTCGTCAGAGACAGTGAGCTATGTAGAAGCTCATGGCACAGGAACAATTCTCGGAGATCCAATTGAAATTGCCGCATTGACAGAAGCTTTCCGCGCCAGTACTGACAAAAAGGGTTTTTGTGCGATTGGCTCTATTAAAACTAATATTGGACATTTAGATACTGCGGCTGGTATTGCAGGTTTAATCAAGACAGTTCTCGCGCTCAAGCACAAACAAATTCCTCCTAGTCTCCATTTTGAAAACCCCAATCCCAAAATTGACTTTGCCAATAGTCCTTTCTTCGTTAATTCTACGCTTACAGAATGGAAGTCAAATGGCATTCCCCGTCGCGCAGGAGTCAGTTCCTTCGGGATTGGCGGAACCAATGCTCATGTTATTCTTGAAGAAGCTCCAGTTGTTGAAGCCTCAGGCTCTTCTCGTTCTTGGCAGTTATTGGTTCTTTCTGCGAAAACAGAATCAGCACTCTCTGTCACAACTAATAATTTAGTCGAACACTTCAAGCAACATCCCGAGCTTAACCTAGCTGATATAGCTTACACACTTGGGATGGGACGTCAAGCTTTTGACCATCGCCAGATAGTGGTTTGCCAGAACCTTGATGATGTAATCACAGTTATAGAGAAAAAAAACCCACAACAGTTGTTCACCCACTTTACTGAACCCTGTAAGCGACAAATTGTATTTATGTTTCCCGGACAGGGTACCCAGTATGTGGACATGGGTCGAGAACTATATGAAACTGAACCAATTTTTCGAGAACAGGTTGATAAGTGTTCATACCTTCTCAAATCCCATCTGGGGCAGGATCTGCGTCATATTTTATATCCAGACAAGGAACAAAAAGAAGCTGCTACCCAGAAGCTGAAGCAGACTTATATTACCCAAAGCGCATTATTTGTGATTGAGTACGCCTTGGCTCAATTGTGGATGACTTGGGGTATACGTCCTTCTGCAATGATTGGTCATAGTATCGGAGAATATGTTGCAGCTTGTTTAGCTGGGGTGTTCTCTTTAGAAGACGCATTGGTACTGGTAGCAACTCGCGGGCGGTTGATACAACAACTTCCTTCAGGGACAATGCTAGCAATCCCACTATCAGAGCAAGAAATCCAACCTTTGCTGAGCGAGAACCTCTCCTTAGCTGCAATCAACGGACCAGATCTGTGTGTGGTGTCTGGAGTAGAAGAAGCGGTTGACGACTTACAAAAACAATTGAGCGAGCAAGGTGTGGAGTGTCGCCGTCTGCATACTTCCCATGCTTTTCATTCCCAAATGATGGACTCAATTATAGAGCCATTTCAACAACAAGTCAGTAAAATCAGCCTTAATTCTCCAAAAATTCCTTTTGTCTCTAACATCAGTGGTACTTGGATAACGGCAGCACAAGCAACAGATCCGAAGTACTGGGCAAAACATATACGACAAACAGTACGCTTTAGCGAGGGAATCGCTGAATTGCTACAATCGGACCGGATTCTGTTGGAGGTTGGTCCTGGGAAAACATTAAGTACCTTGACTAACAAGCAAGCATGCGCTGGCATGGTAGTTCTTTCTTCACTAAGACATCCCCAGAACCAACAATCAGATGTGGCGTTTTTACTAAATACGTTGGGCAGACTCTGGTTAGAAGGAATAAATGTGGATTGGTCAGAATTTTATACTCATGAGCAACGTCATCGCATCCCCTTGCCCACGTACCCTTTCGAGCGGAAAAGATACTGGATTGAGCCTACGCCGAAAAAGGAAATTTCTGTGTCTCAAGCAGAAAATGTCATTACGAACTCAACGCCACCATTATCAATTCAAGCTTCAGAAACACAAATCATAAACCAAAAAGACGAAAAACCTGTAGCAAATACAGCTATTGAACAAATCATTTCACAGCATCTTCAGGTAATGTCTAAATTGGTAGACTTATTATCACAGGAAAGTTTACCCAAGGAAGTTTTGCCTTCATTGCAGCATCAAAGTGGGCAAATAGCTCAAACTTTAACCAACGCCTCTGGGTCTAGTGTAAATAAATCTACCGACATCTCCTCTATATCTACTAGGGCAGAGTCCGAGCAACAGCACAGAGAGTGGAAAATTGCCCCTACACCCAAAACGGCTTCCCAACAAATTGAAAAAGAATCCACGATGTTGAGTCCCCGTCAGCAGCAACATCTGGATGCCCTAACAGCACGTTTTGTCAAGCGTACCCAAGAATCCAAACGACTGACGCAAGCTTACCGTTCTTACCATGCCAATAGCAGGGCGGTATCAGGGTTTCTTCCCTTTATTAAAGAGATGATTTATCCAATCCATGCAGAGCGTGGAGAGGGTGCTAGACTCTGGGATGTCGATAGCAATAAATACGTAGACATCTCAATGGGGTTTGGTTCGCTTTTATTTGGTCATTCGCCATCTTTTGTGACCGAAGCGATCCAACAGCAGAGCCAACAAGGCATATTACATGGTCCACAATCGCGTCTTTGCGGTCAGCTAGCTGAGTTAATTTGCGAGTTAACGGGTGCGGAACGGGCAGCTTTTTGTAATGATGGCACAGAAGCTGTGATGGGAGCTGTACGCATAGCGCGTTCTGTGACAGGACGCTCAAAAATCGCTTTATTTGCTGGTTCTTATCACGGCGGTTCTGACGGAGTTTTGGTCAAAGGCGTCACAACTAACGACGGAACGCAGCGTTCTATCCCGATGACTTCAGGTATTCCATCATATTTAGCTGATGATGTGATGGTGTTGGAGTATGGTACTCCCGAATCTCTGAATATTCTTAAAGAGCATGCTCATAACTTAGCAGCAATTTTAGTTGAGCCGATACAAAGCAGTCGTCCAGATTTGCAGCCCAAAGAGTTTCTCTTTCAGCTTAGACAATTAACTCAAGAAACAGGAACCGTTTTAATTTTTGATGAGGTGATTACTGGTTTTCGGATGCACCCAGGCGGTATCCAAGCTTTATGGGGTATTCAAGCAGATATCACAACCTACGGAAAAGCTGTTGCTGCGGGCATACCGATTGGAGTGGTAGCTGGCAAAGCTGCTTACATGGATGCATTGGACGGAGGTATGTGGGATTATGGAGATGAGTCTTATCCTCAGGTGAAAACAACTTTTTTTGCTGGTACTTTTTTCAAACATCCTCTCGTCATGGCAGTCGCCTGGGCTGCACTAAATCACATTAAGAACAGCGGTTTCAAACTACAGGAAAAATTAAATCAACGGACAAGGGAATTAGCCGACACTCTTAATAGTTACTTTAAACAAAAGCAAGTACCAATTAAAGTCGTTTATTTTGGCTCTCTCTTTCGTTTTAATTGCCAAAATAAACTTAGTAATTTGCTTTTCTATCACTTGCTTGAAAAAGGGATTTATGTATGGGAAGGACGCACCCTTTATCTATCGACAGCTCATACTGATGAAGATATTGAGCAGGTGATTTGGGCAGTTAAGGAAAGCGTAGTTGATATGCAAGAAGGTGGATTTTTCCCATCTGAAGACATTTCAACCAATAGCACAGAGGTGATAACCCATCATCGCGAATTATCAAATAATTTGACTGGTTCATCTTTGAACTTAGCTACTGAGTTCCTCCCGGTTACTTCAAATGCAGAGTCCGCTGATGAGTTGTTTGAAACCTTAATTGAGCAAATGCCTGACGCTTTGGAGAATACTTATGCTACTTCCCGTAAAAAGGTTGAGAAAACTATTGCTGACATTTGGCAAGAACTCTTTGGTTTTGACAATGTGAATATTCACGACAACTTCTTTGAGTTGGGCGGTGATTCTTTAACAGCTCTTCAGGCTATTTCTTTATTAAACAAAGAATTAAATCTTAAAATCCCTATAGAAAGCATTTATGAAGCACCAACTATAAACTCTCTTGCGAATATTCTATATCCTGAGCAAAATGAAATAGTTTCTGCTGAGCAAAGTATTTCCCGAGGTCAAAGACGAAGAGAGAAAAGAAGTCAACGATAGTAATACTGAGAAAGCAATTAACAATTTAACGGAGTTCAAAAACTTATGTCTTCAGATACTCGCTATTCCGATTATGATGCTATTGAGCGTATTTATTACTCCTCTGTAAATGAAGAAGTATATGAAGCTTATGCGGTGAAGTTAGAAGAATTAATTTTACAATATCTCCCTAAAGGCGCACACATTTTTGACCTCTGCTGTGGAAGAGGATATCTAGCACAACCACTGCTAAAAAGAGGATATCAAGTAACTGGACTTGATGGCTCTGAGGAATTTTTGCGCTATGCTCGTGAAATTGCACCTGAGGTTGAATTTATCCTAGATGACATACGCTACTTTAAATTACCGCCTACTTTTCACGCAGCTGTTTCAATAGGTAACTCCTTGAACAATACTATGAGTATTGAGGAAATAGAAAGCGTCTTCCACAACTTGTACTTAGCACTGCTAGAAAACGGTTTATTTGCATTTGAGTTGGTGTTAGAAGAAAACTATCTATTTAGGTTGAGCGTTCCTACTATTAGCGGTGGTGTTGAAGATAATTTTGCCTGGATTGATCGTCATACATACGATCCCGAAAAAAAAATATCCCAAAAAAGCTATACTAAATTTCAATTAATCAAGGGGGAATGGCAGCGTTCAGACATGACTTTCCTAACGAAACCTTATTCTACAACAGAAATTCAGTCTGCCTTAGAAAAGGTAGGTTTTACAGATGTTAAAATCTATGATGAAGAACGTGATTTAGGAGTACCAGGTCAGACTGGAATAGCCTGCTTTGTTTGTCGTAAACCCCTAAAATCTGAAAATTAGATGTGATGAACAACTTAGAAAAATTTAATCAGGTAGATGAAGCCGACATAGCTGTTATCGGTCTATCTGGACGGTTTCCCAAAGCTCAGAATCTTGAACAGTTTTGGTATAATCTGCGCTCCGGGGTAGAATCAATTTCTTTTTTTTCCGCTCAAGAATTAGAGTCTGCGGGGATAGACTCTGCTACGCTAAGTGACCCCCATTATGTAAAAGCAGCAGTTCCACTAGAACATATAGATTTATTTGATGCGTCATTCTTCGGCTATAACCCTAGGGATGCTGAAATCATGGACCCCCAACATCGCATTTTCTTAGAGTGTGCATGTGTTGCACTTGAAAATGCAGGCTATGATACCCAAACTTACTCAGGTTCAGTAGGAGTTTACGCTGGTTCAACTATAAGTAACTATTTATTCAATATTTATTCAAACCCTAATATCAGAGAATCAGTAAGCGATGTGGAAATTAGTTTGGGAAATTACCCCGATTATCTTCCCATGCGCGTTTCTTTCAAATTAAATTTAACGGGACCAAGTTATGCAATTCAAACTTCCTGCTCTACTTCTTTAGTTGCCGTCCACGTTGCTTGCCAAAGCTTGCTCAATTACGAATGTGATATAGCTTTGGCGGGTGGCATTTCGATATTGGATCTACAACAAAAAAGTGGTTATTTCTATCAAGAAGATGGAGTTTTATCTCCAGATGGACACTGTCGCGCTTTTGATGCTAAAGCAAAAGGAACTATTTTTGGTAGCGGTGTCGGAATTGTAGTTCTCAAGAGGTTAAAGGATGCTCTTGGTGATGGCGACTGTATTCATGCGGTGATTAAAGGTTCTGCTGTCAACAATGATGGTTCATTAAAAGCTGGTTTTACAGCACCCAGTGTAGAACGTCAAGCGGATGTCATTGCAGAAGCGATCGCTGCTGCTGGAGTCGAAGCGGAGACTATCACTTACGTAGAAACTCATGGGACAGGAACACCTCTAGGCGATCCTATAGAAATAAAAGCTTTGACAAAAGCTTTTCGTACCAGTACACAGAAACAAGGCTTCTGTGCGATCGGTTCAGTGAAAACCAACGTTGGCCATCTGGATGCGGCTGCTGGGATCGCGGGCTTAATTAAAACAATTTTGGCTCTCAAACACAAACAAATACCACCTAGCTTACATTTTGAGGAGCCTAATCCCCAGATTGACTTTGCTAACAGTCCCTTCTATGTCAATAACACACTTGTAGAATGGACAACGGGCAAAGTTCCTCGTCGGGCTGGAATTACTTCTCTTGGTTTTGGTGGAACCAACGCCCATGTGATTCTTGAAGAAGCTCCTCTTATCGAAGCCTCTAACCCTGGGCAAACCCATAAGTTGTTAATGCTGTCTGCTAAAACTAGCTCTGCTTTAGAAACTGCCACAGTAAATTTGGTAAATTATCTTCAGCAGTATTCCGAGCTAAACCTGGCTGATGTAGCATACACTCTTGCTGTGGGACGTCAGACTTTTAACCATCGTCGAATACTGGTGTGTGAGACAATTGATGATGCGGTTAAGGCACTGCATCCTCTTGAGCCTCAACAAGTTTTCACCCACTATCAGCAGCCCTGTAATCACCCTGTGGTGTTTATGTTTCCTGGACAAGGGGCACAATATGTGAATATGGCTCGGGAATTGTACCAGAGCGAACCCAAATTTACTGAGGAAGTTGATTGCTGCTGTTTAATGCTAAAACCATTCTTGGGGCTAGATTTACGAAAGATTCTCTATCCAAGTGAAGCACAAATTGAAACAGCTACAGAGCAATTAAAACAAACTTCTATTACCCAGCCTGTGCTTTTTGTCATTGAGTATGCGCTGTCTAAATTATGCATGGCTTGGGGCGTGCGCCCAGAAGCGATGATCGGTCACAGCATTGGGGAATATGTCGCAGCAACTCTTGCTGGAGTTTTCTCTCTCAAAGATGCTTTAGCGTTAGTAGCTCAAAGAGGACGACTGATGCAGCAACTTCCAAAAGGTGCTATGCTTTCCGTTCAACTTTCGGAACAAGAGGTGCAGCCTCTGCTTGGAAAAGAGCTTTCTCTTGGGGGAATCAATGGTCCCTCCTTATGTGTTGTTTCCGGTTCAACAGACGTTATCGATAAATTGCAGCAGCAACTACTGGAAAAAGACGTAGGCTGTCGAAAGCTACATACATCTCATGCCTTTCATTCCCAGATGATGGATTCCATCATTGAACCTTATACACAATATATACAAAAAGTCAAGCTTAATTCTCCGCAAATTCCATTAATCTCCAACGTCACTGGCACTTGGATGACCGCTGCACAAGCAACAGACCCTCACTATTGGGCAAAGCATCTGCGACAAACTGTGCGCTTTAGCGAAGGGATAACTCAATTACTCAAAGAACCAGAGCGCATCTTGCTAGAGGTTGGTCCAGGAAGGACATTAAGTACCTTCGCCAGAGCGCATCATCCTTTGGAACCAGTTGTGCTGACATCACTTCGCCATCCTCAGAAGCAACAATCGGATGTAGCATTTTTACTTAATACTTTAGGTAAACTTTGGCTTTTTGGCGTTAAAATTGACTGGTCTGGTTTTTATGCTAAAGAACAACGTTATCGCATCCCCTTACCGACGTATCCATTTGAACGTCAACGTTACTGGATTGAGCGACAAGTACAACCACTTAGTGTCAACGCCACGCAAGTTTCATTGAGTAAAAAGCCGGACATCACTGACTGGTTCTACTTACCTTTGTGGAAGCAATCTGCACCTCTAGATCTGCTTGGTAAAGGAAATTTGGCAGAGCAAGAGTTATGCACGCTTCTGTTTATTGATCAGTGCGGTTTGGGTTCTCAATTGGTGAAAAAACTCGAACATCTGAGCAGCAGCAAAGCTATCCTTGTGAAGGTAGGGTCAGAGTTCTCCAAACTCAGCGATAGTTTATATACCCTTAATCCAAGACAAAGTCATGATTACGATGCGTTGCTCAATGAACTTAGAACACTGAACTTGATCCCCAATAAAATTGTTCATTTATGGAGTGTCACACCGGACAAGCACGTAAAATCAGAACTAAAACGGTTTGAAGATGCTCAATATTTGGGATTCTACAGCCTGCTGTTTCTCACCCAGGCACTTGGAAAACAAAATTGGACTGATGAGTTTCAAATCACAGTTGTCTCCAACAACATACAATCCGTAACAGCAGAAGAAATGCTGTGCCCAGAAAAAGCGACTGTACTCGGACCTGTTAAGGTTATTCCTCAAGAATATTCAAATATTAGTTGTCGTAGTATTGATGTTGCTCTTCCAAGGCAAGGAAGTTGGCAAGAGGAAAAACTTGTAGACAATTTGTTGACGGAACTCATCACTAAATCTTCTGAGTTGGTTATTGCCTACCGTGGTCTCAGTCGTTGGGTACAAACCTTTGAGTCGGTACGATTACAAGAAGCGAAAGAAAAAACATCGCGATTAAAGAAAGGAGGAGTTTACCTAATTACTGAGGGTCTGGGTAATATTGGACTGATACTGGCGGAGTATTTAGCCCAAACAGTGCAGGCAAAACTGGTCTTGATTGGAGACAAAGGTCTTCCGGAGAAAAATCTGTGGTCACAATGGTTGGCAACTCATGATGACCAGGATGAAATAAGTGACAAAATCAGGAAAGTGCAGGCATTAGAGGTGTTGGGGGGTGAAGTTTTAGTTTTGAGTGCGGTTGTGAGCAACTTTGAACAGATGCAAAGGGCGATCGCTTTATCTACTGATTACTTTGGCGATATACATGGTGTCATTTACGCAACAGAGATTGTCGGCGATAACTCTAACAAATCTATTCAAGAAATTTCTCAAACTGATTGTCAGTGTCAATTTCAATCAAAAGCTCATGGACTATTTGTACTAGACAAAGTTTTGCAAACCAGAGATCTGGACTTCTGTCTGTTGATATCATCTTTATCATCCATTTTGGCAGGGTTAGGGTACGTTGCTTATTCAGCAGCGAACATCTTCCTCGATACTTTTGTCCACAAGCAAAATCAAACAAATCCTATCCCCTGGATCACTATTAATTGGGATCGCTGGCAACTGGGAGAAGAACAAAACACAGTTAATAAAACGACATTGGCTGATTTATTCATAACACCAGAAGAAGGGATAGAAGCTTTTAAACGTATTTTAACAAGTGAGAACATAACTCAAGTTCTTGTCTCCACAGGAAATTTACAAGCTAGGTTTGACCAATGGCTTAAGCTAAAATCTTTATGTGGCATTGAACACAGCGCTTCTGCTGGAGATACAAAGGAGAAATTAACATTAACAAATATTGGTAGAATACTTCATCCCCGACCCAATCTAGAATATGATTATGTTGCTCCCCACACTCATGTTGAACAAACCCTTGCTGACATGTGGCGAGAAGTTCTTTGTATTGAGCAGATAGGTATTCATGATGACTTTTTTGAGCTTGGAGGTCACTCACTCTTAGCCGTACACCTCATAACCAAAATTAAGAAACAGTTGGGGCAAAATATTCAAGTATCTGACCTTTTCCAGGAAGCAACTATCAAACATCTAGCAAATATTTTGCACAAGGAAGCTAATCATCAGATCTCGTCACCATTGGTGGCGATACAGCCTCACGGTTATCAACCTCCACTATTTTTCGTCCATCCCGTAGGTGGGAATATTCTCAGCTACTATGAATTATCGCGTCATTTGGGTTCAGAACAACCATTCTACGGGCTGCAAGCACTTGGACTGAATGGAGAATGTGAACCTTACACCAGAATAGAAGATATGGCGACCCAGTATATTCAAGCACTGCGGGAGATTCAGCAAAATGGTCCATATTTTCTCGGAGGTTGGTCCTTGGGCGGCGTTGTCGCTTTTGAAATGGCAACGCAGTTACTAAGAGATGGTGAAAAAGTTGCCATGCTTGCCATGCTTGATAGCCCAGCACCAGTTAAGAGCGAGCAAACTGTAAAGATTGATGACGACGACGATGTCAAAATATTAGTTGATTTTGCCATAGATATGGCACGCTCTGCGGGAAAAAACCTATCAGGTTCGGTTGAGAAACTTCAGGGACTTACGTTAGACGAGCAATTAAACTATTTTATGGACCAAGCAAGGATAGCTAACCTTCTACCTATGGATTTTGAACTTCAACAGCTTCGCTGTCTTCTAAAAGTTTATAAGGGTAATGTACGAGCTTTACATAGCTATACACCACAAGTTTATCCAAAGAAAATAGTATACTTTCAAGCTAGTGAGGAATCAGATCATAAACATAATTATACTTTAAGTTGGCAAAAAAAATCAGGGAAACCAATAGAGATTATTAATATTCCTAGTAATCATTACACAATCATTACAAAGCCTCATATCCAAGTTGTGGCAAAGCAGTTGAATATTTTTATTAATGAGGCATAAGTTAGAGATAAGGACATAGAAGCCATGACGAGTAAAATCGAATCATTTGGAATAAGTACGGGAAAGATAGTTCACAGTATTCAAGATTTCCAAGATATTCTTAACCTCTCCGTTCCAGACACTAATGAGCTATTTAAATCATCTGGTTGTCTTCTTTTTCGAGGTTTCGGGGTTACTCACGAGCAGATGAAAACATTCGCAAAACAATTTAGTTCCAAATTCATTCAAGATTATACAAGGCCTCAAGTTAATTCAGATCAGTTTGTCCACTTTGTAGATCCAGGAATGGATAATTGTCTTCCTCATAGTGAACACGCTTATTCTCCCTTTCGACCCGATGTAATTTGGTTTTGCTGTGCTGTGCCAGCAGCAGAGGGTGGTGAGACTTTATTTTGGGATGGCGTTCGAGTTTGGGAGGAACTGAGTCAAGAGTCAAAACAGTTATTTCTTTCTAAGAAACTAAAGTTTTGTTATAATAATATTCCATTTGATCTGTTGAAGAGATTCGCAAGCTCCGATGCTACAATAGTTGATATCAAGCAAATCTTAGACGGTTTTGAAGGTGTAACTTATAAAATAAATGGTGAGCAGACTATTTCTATGGAATACGTTTGCTCAGCTGTGGTTAAAACCAAGTATGGGAATCAAAATGCATTTGCCAACACCTTTTGGGCAACACAGAAAAAGACAGAAGAAGCGATTTTTGAAGACGGTTCAAGGGCTCCTGATGAAGTTGTCGATGAAATAGAGAAAGTCTTAAACAAGTTGACCGAGGAAATATCGTGGCAAGCAGGCGATTTAGTAATGATGGATAATTCAAGATTTCTACATGGTCGGAGAGCATTTAATGATACCCGAAGGCAAGTTTTTAGTACCCTAAGTAACCTGAATTTTTGATGTCATCTGTTGAATACGTGCGACAAAAAGTTTCATGTATTTAAAACTTATACCATTTTATTATGAAGCTGACATAATTAATTGAGCTAAAGCCTTTATAGATAAGGATTCTTTCTATGTGGCTTCACATAAAATTGGTATTATATGCGACAGGCTATTAATAGCAAATAAACGGCTAAACCTACTTTATCTTTAGAAACTGGAGTGACTTTTTATGTTGTTATCAGAAACTAGCTATTCTGAGTTTAATGAGCCATATGCCACAATATATAGCGAGTCTTGGGGACCAGGTTATAATAAAATGACCTTACCAATCTTGGAAAAATTACTATTACCGTGTATTCCTGAAGTAGCGAACATTATTGAACTTTGTTGTGGCACAGTACAAATATCAAAATGGTTGCTAGATAAAGGTTATCAAGTGACTGGACTTGATCGTTCTGAAACAATGTTGCAATATGCTCGTAAGAATGCACCTAATTGTAAATTTATTCTTGGAGATGCACGCTTCTTTGAATTGCCACCTAGTTTCCATGCAGTTTTTTCAATTGGTTTGGGTTTCAATCACATTCTTAATCTTGAAGAATTAACCAGTACTTTCAACAATGTGTACGCTGCACTTCAAAGCAATGGTATATTTTTATTCGACTTACGTCTTGAAGATGGATACAATCGTGCAACTTGGAACGGTGCTTTAACAGGTGATATTAAGGACGAGTATGCTTGGGCTAAAAAAGGAATTTATCATCCAGATATTAGAGAAGGTCGAATTTATATAACGACATTTCAATTAGAAGAAAGAGACTGCTGGAAACGTATAGACACTGTTTGGCCTGTAAAAGGTTATTCTAAAACTGAAATTCAGTCTGCTCTAGAAAAAGTAGGATTTGTAGAAATTAGTGTCTATGATATTGAACTTGATTTAGCAGTAACTGGGATGGCTGATACAGTCTGCTTTGTCTGTCGTAAACCAAGCTCAACTTGAGGATACAATTTCCTTGATTGAATTCAAAAAAATTATTTACCTATTGACTTGTAACTTAATGACATATAATTTTAATGAAAACTAAAGAAATAAACTTACAAGAAGGCGATGAGCAGATTGATTTAGTACAATCTACTAAGCCGATATTAATAGAAAACCTCAATTTTCGTCAACAGAAGCATTTAGAAACTTTAATTGCCAGCTATACACAGCGTACAAAAACATCCAAACGACTTGCACAAAATTATCGTTCAGTTCTAGCTGATCCAAGAGGTTCAGAAGGATTTTATCCGCTCATCAAAGAGATAGTTTATCCCATTATTAGTAAGCATGCTTTGAACTCTAAAATGTGGGATGTTGATGATAACGAATATATAGATATAGCAATGGGGTTTGGGGTGAATCTCTTTGGTCATAACCCTTCCTTTATTAGGGACGCTCTAGCAGAGCGACTCGAACAAGGCATACAAATCGGACCACAATCAGATCTTGCCGGTGAGGTTGCTGAATTAGTTAGTGACCTCACAGGAAAGGAGCGAGTAGCCTTTATTAATACAGGCACTGAAGCAGTGATGACTGCAATAAGAATAGCACGAGCAGCAACAGGTCGCAACAAGATTGTGCTGTTTTCAAATTCTTATCATGGGCATTTTGATGGCGCTTTAGTTAAAGCACAGAAAACAGAGGGAAACACATATACCGTGCCAGCTTATCTAGGAGTGTCGCCAAATATTGCAGAAGATGTTTTAGTTTTGGACTATGGGCATTCTCTGTCGCTTGAAGTAATAAAAGCGCATAAGCAGGAATTAGCAGCTGTTATTGTAGAGCCTGTACAAAGCAGACAACCAGACTTACAACCTAAAGAATTTCTTCAACAATTGAGGCAATTAACAAAAGAGTCAGAGATAGTTTTAATTTTTGATGAAATAATTACTGGTTTTCGGATTCATTTAGGTGGTGCTCAAGCATGGTTTGGCGTTGAGGCTGATATAGCCACATATGGAAAGATCGTCGGTGGCGGTATGCCGATTGGAATCATCGCAGGTAAGGCGAGCTACATGGATAGAATTGATGGTGGTATGTGGAATTATGGGGACGGATCTTTTCCTCGGGGCGAAACAACACTATTGTCTGGTACTTTCTGCAAGCATCCTCTGGCTATGGCTGCTGCACGAGTAGTACTCAAACATCTAAAAAATCAAGGACCTACCCTTCAGCAACAATTGAATCAACGCACATCGCAGTTCGTCAAAAAGCTGAATACTTACTTTGAATTTGAAGAAATACCTATCAAACTCGCGAATTTCGGTTCAATATTTAACTCTGTTCCTTTAAGTAATTCAGATCCTTCAGTGAATTCGGATTCTTCAGAGCAGGCAACACTAATAAATTATCTACTATATCATCACCTTATTGATAAAGGAGTTTACCTTCGACTATCATTTAGTGCACTATCCACAGCCCATACAGATGAAGATCTTGATTTCATTATTCAGGCTGTTAAGGATAGTGTAAAAGAACTGCAAGGCGGAGGTTTCTTGCCTATTCCCTCTGAACAAATTGGCTAAAATATAAAAGCTGTTTGGAGAAATTGATGATTAATCTAACAATCCGCTCTTATAAGGGTGAAACTGATTTACAGGCGATTTCTGACCTGCTAAACGCTTGTGAAGCAGTTGATAAACTGAACAAAGGGGCATCCGTTTCTGAATTACAGGAGGCATCTAATGACATATCCATAGACAAAGCGCGTGATATCCGTCTGTGGGAAGATGCTAATTGCAAGCTAATTGGCATTGGTTATTTGTCACTTTCTACATCAGATGAGACCATTAATGCCCTCCTCTTGTGCTGCGTCCATCCTAACGCCCGTAGTGGTAATCTGGAAAGGCAAATCGTTGCCTGGGCTGAACAGCGGATGCGCGAGGTTCAGCAAGAGCGGGATGTGAGTGTTAAACTGCATATATCCGCTCGTGATGATAAAGTAGGTTTGATTGCTCTGCTGGAAAGTAATGGTTTCAAGTCTGAGAGTTACGTTCTGATAATGAGGCGATCGCTTAAAGAACCCATCCCAGAACCTCAGTTACCTGCGAGTTTTACCCTTCGCCAAGTAAGATCTCAGCAGGATGCCGAAGCATGGGTAGAGTTTTACCATCGATCGTTTATCGATAACTCAAGTTACTATAACTTAACGGTGGAACATTTCCACAACCTACGGAGTCCCCCTACATACAGACCCGAATTGGACCTGGTGGCGATCGCTCCTGATGGCACTTTTGCAGCTTGCTGCGACTGTAGCATTAACCCAGAGAGTAATAAGCGCAACAGACACAGCGAAGGCTGGATCGACAAACTCGGTACAAGACGTGGTTTTCGCCGGATAGGGCTGGGACGCGCAATGTTACTTTTCGGAATGCGTCAGTTACAAGCTGCTGGTATGGATATAGCAAAGCTTGCAGTCGATTTTGATAACCCGAATGGTGCTTTGCAGCTTTACGAATCTGTTGGCTTCCATAAGCTTTATACTTTGATTTCCTACGTTAAGGATTGGACTTTAGAAAAATGATTAATGATTTTTGGTGGATCATTTCTTTGTGCACTCAGCCCAATCTCTTCTGCGGCAGTCTCTTTCCTAAGAACTACACCTTATTACAAGCATCTTGAACTTGTAAATCACTTTAACCTTAGGGCTACTATTCAACTCAGCTAACCATTCCAAGTTTTTCCAAGCAACCTCATAATTCCGCAAGCACGTCCCAATGATTATTAGCTATCCGATCACTGGGGACAATAAAGTTGAGATAGTGCGCTACACCTTGCCGGAGCAAAGCGCGCGCAAAGGGCGAGTCTTTATTAACCAAACACAGTACTTTGAAGGCATACCAATCGATGTGTGTAACTTCCGTTTGGGAGGTGATCAGATTTGCCTTAAGTGGCTCCAATCTCACCAAGGTTGTTCTCTTTCTAATAAAGAAATTCAGCAATATCAGCGCATTGTTGTAGTCTTAGAAGAAATCATTGAATTAATAGTAGGAATTGATATAGCTATTCAACTTAGCCAATTTAACAACCGGAAAATTTTTGAAAAAGTGCAAGTCATAGTCGCAGAGCAGCTGGGGCTTGAGCAGAACCAAGTCAGTTTAACATCAAATTTTGCAGAAAATTTAGGGGCAGATTCATTAGATATGTTAGAACTGTTTATGGTTTTGGAGCAGGCTTTCGACATTCAATTTAATGATCAGGTCGCTAAGGAGACTTCTACTGTACAAAAACTAGTCAATTATATCAGACATTTCCAGAAATGAATTATGCGTTAACTTAAATTTTTTGTAGAGACGCATCATGACGCGTCTCTACATAATTTTCACTTTTTCCGAGTGTGCTTATATGTTAGAAAATTATAACTTGAAGTCTGGCTATGAACTGATTGATTAGATTGCATTTGCCCTTGGTCACAAATTTATCATCTAGTGGTATCGTAAAAAGACAAGCAAGTCCTAAAGAATAGCTGGCATATCAGATTAAATCAACCTGTATGGTGATAGCAAAACAAGTATCAAAAGCCTACAGGCAAAGTTTCTTGATTCTTCTTGCCGTCACAGTTGTTAGTATTTCTTTTCCGACGATCGCATCTGAAGAGCAGCCCGAAGCCAGTAATAAACTGGAACCTCTTCAAACCGAGATGACACAACGAGACCTCAAAATCATTGAGCAGTTAGTTGCTATTGCCCAGCGCAAATCTGCCTCTGTACAGGAAACAAAAGCTTCAATGGGATTGGATGCTTTTGCGGAGATTGCGAGCATCGAATTGTCGCAGTCTCATGGCACGTCAAATTCATTCTCACATGATTTCTCATCTGAATCTGAGAGAGAACACGGTTTTTCCGTCAGCGTCACCATCGATCCAATTAAGCTCCTGGCCACCATTGATAAACAACCTGTCATGCATGCTCGTTTGAATGAAGCAAAGAGTCAAAAACGAGTAGCCGTTGTGAAAAACTATGTTGCCTATCTCCTAGCCCATCAAGCCGCGATAATTGCCGTTTATAAAATGCAAAAGTTAACAAAGACTACTTCCATTGCTAGTCTCCATTCCCAAGCAACCCCTCCTGAAAGCGTCAATTATACCAATCCTGACTATATTGCTGCCGCAACTCAAATGTTGAGTACTAGCACAGGCGAACAAGTTGCATTGGAAGAATTAGCAGCCAGTGTCGGTTTATCCCCGCAAGCAACGATTGCTATTATCAATGGTCGATAAATGAAGTCTAATTCTCAAATCTAATGATGTAAGTATACCGTTTAAGCAAGCCTAGAGAGTCGGTCCAGTAGAAGTAGTTGACGTAAAATGCGGTTAGGTGGCTGTTGTTAAAATCCAACATTTAGGCTCTCCGTTTTAATACGATCTGCCTTTGGCAGCAGCGCTGACGCTCGTACCCCAACTCCAGTCGGAGACGCTTCGCGAACGGGGAAGCAAGCTACGCATTATTGCGTCTCCCCGAGTGAGAAGACTCGCTAACGCTAACGCTACCGCCAAAAACCCGATCTAATTATTTAGCCCAAAATAGGCATTTTACCTACCCATATATATTTTTATTTTTGTCAACATATATTAGTGGATCGGCTCTCTAGTAAACTCTTCGCCTAACTTAAACTTATACCAAATAGAGCAGAAAGCACCACATTCAAATCGCTAGGAACAGCGTATGTATTGATATCTTTGTGAACTATTTTTTCTTGACGCTGAAAAATGCCAAATTTCCATGTATCACCGGTTGTCACAGTGCCATAGAGCATTGTCACTGGGGAATCAATCCATTGATCGAGAGCAATTAATTCTACTGCCAACTGAGTAAAACCTCTTGCTAAATCAGCATTTTTGGCTTCAATTACTAATAAGTTTTGTTCAGTCGGAATGAAATAATCAAAACTGCCTTTGAGCCAATTGTTAACTCGTACAGGATATTCAATTTTGAGTGATACTTGAAGAAATTTACAAATCGTCTTGAGAATTGGAAATATCAGTGCTTCACGTCTAGCTATCTCGGAAACAGGATCTACCAAAGTGAGATTTTCTTGCAGTTCTATTCTCAGTGGTTCCGGATCGATTGGCAACTTTTGTGGGAGTTGGAGTGAGGTATTGTTGAGGGTAACACCGAATTCAGCTAGGATATCAGCGCTATCGTAAGCTAATTCGGCATATTTGCTGAAAGTATAGCTCTCAGATGGGTCGAGAATCCTGCCTTTTCTCATGCGCTATTTTTAAAACACTATTTTATCTAGTCTAGCAAATAGATCACCTGAACTACTACCCAGCGACGCAAATCCATCAGATTCTCCACTGACCGAAGAGGCAGGGGAGCGGGGAGCAGGGGGCAGGGAGAAAAGATTTTGGAATTCCCCGGACATTGGGTCTCAACTGCCTCTTCTTTTACAGACGACCGATTCCTGAGTAGGTTTCTTACTGAACTCTTCTAAGCACGTATAACAGTAATAGAACGTTGATTTTTGGTGTAAACAATTTGGGTTGATAAACGTTCTTCGATGGGGGGTGCTTTTTCACGTCGATCAAATACAAATAACCAGCCAAAATTTAATCCCAATCGAGCTAAATATGAGTCTAATTGTTCGAGACCAGAAGATAGAGGGTCACCCTTTTTATCTCGCCATACTTTTAATTCTATCCCCAGAGTAGTAGAACCATATCTTATACATAAATCCATGCGTTCGGCTTTGCCGTTGCGCTTTGCTCATCGCTACCAATCGCATATTCCCGCTCTATGGTTCCACCACCATTAACGACACGATGTAAAAATGCCATTAGTACCAAATGGGGTGCAACTTCATAATATCCGGTAGTTTTTAATAATGGTTCGCCATGCTGTCGCCAAAATTTAATAAATGCTTGCAGTAAGTCATCGGTGTTTAATTCTCCAGAAGGAGTTAACCAAGTAGGTGCGATTTTTGGTAAGGAAGCGGAAGGTGTCACCGTTAGTACTCTCAGCAAAACCTCGCGATAGATTGGATTTGCGATTGTTAATCCTCCTTGGGGGTCCATTTTACATAAACCCAGGTCGATAACGAATTGAATATCATCGTTAGGTACATCCCCTAATTCTAAACCTGCTAACATTGGTTCAATAATCGCCTTTATCCTTGGTTCTCGCAAACGTTCGGCTAAACTATCTAGATGAGTATCTTGACGGGCGATTAATATTTCTTTCGCTTTTAATATATGTTCATGAGTAATCGCGATACTTCTATCCTTAACCATTTTTTCGACAACTTCCTTGGCAAGAGCGTTGACTAACCAAGGTTGTCCTTGAGTTAAGTCAAATGCTGTTGCTTTTGCTTGGACTGTAAAAGCTTGCCCTGTGTCGTCAGTATGTTGTTGGTATAGTTCTGCAACTTCGGTGGCGTTAAAGTTTCTCAGCGTTAGCGAACTGACTTTGATATTAAAAGGACTTGCTGTATTTAATCTATCACTACCACCGGATGCAACTTTATAATCACGTACATCCCGCAAACCAATCAACCCCACAGACAATGGAAAGTTGTGAGGACGATGAGAAAAACCATCGCGTAACTGGCGTAAAGTAGAAATCAGGGTTTCATTTTGTAGCGAATCAATTTCATCAATAAATACCACCAAAGGTTTTGGTGAAGCCTGTGCCCAAGACCGTAAAAAGGCTCGAATTCCCCGTCCGGGTTCTTGTTGTTCCCAAACAGGTGGTTGTAAGTCTTTGGGTAATAGGTCTGCAATTGTATCGCGCCAAGTTCCAATAATTGCTAATTCTGCGACACCTACATCATTATTAAATGCACTTCCAACTTCTGCCGATACCACGACTGCCGCGTAGCGTCCACTTTCTGTAAGTTTTTTCGCGAGTGCTAGCATCGCAGTTGTTTTACCTGTTTGCCGAGGTGCATGAACTACAAAGTAACTACGCTGTTGAATTAGCTCCTCTAAATCGGGCAACCGATCAGTTGGCGATAGCATGTAGTGGATATCTTCTTGGCACGGACCTGCGATGTTAAACCAACGAGACATGCAACAAAACTGTGTTCAGACGGATACTCCTCAGTCTACCTGACTTTAACCCGGATTTCTCACAAACAGTAAAAATCAATTTATTAGACTTTGGACAAAAAAGATTGGTTCACGTTATTAGGACTTACTTTTGAGCAGGAAATACCAAATATGGGGTATGGGTTTCAGGCATGAAAACCTGATTTTTCGCTCATCTTAAGCGCTTCGGCCTGCGGCGGGCTACGCCTACGCCACCCATATGGCGGTAATTGTCAAAAGCCAGGAACGACCAAATACCGTTCACACAGATAATGTCCCATTTATACAGTGCGTAAGTCCTAAATTAGAAACATTGCGATCGCCCGATTATTTCTGCAATTGCGACACAAATGTAGTATGCTCCAAAGACTTCAGCTCTGCTTGTACTACATCTAACACCTGCACCATCTGATTGTTTAACAGCGCCTCCACCGCCAACCACAAACCAGGAAAAACTCCAGAGCGAATAATTCCATCTGCATCGGGAGACAGTAATTGATACTCGCCATCGATTAAGCGAAACCATTCAATTTGATTCTCGTAGGATTGCCAGATGACATACTCCAACACTCCATTGCGGCGATAAACCTGCTTTTTGCTGCTTCTATCAATTGCCACACTACTCGCTGCAATTTCAACAATCAATTCGGGAGAGCCTTCAATGTAACCATCACTGCTTAAACGGGTTTGTCCGCCTGCGTCCGCCTCAATAAATAGCACAGCATCTGGCTGAGGTTCGTTATCTAAATCCAATCTGACTGTCGGTTCAATGCTCAAATCAACACCAGCAGTCAGTGATTGGTAGACTTTTAACCAAATTATAACTCGACTGTGGGGTTTGCCATGCTGCTCATGTCTTCTCAAGCTACAGCAATTTTCAGGGAAATTGACTACAGTTGTAGGAGCGTTTGCCTTCAGGCATTCCTGTAGGGTACGGCTGTTCGCCCCTACAAACGGTGTGGTTCATTTATGTGAAAACGGCTGTAATAGAAAATCTTTGTGAAGAAGGTCTTGATTCTTGAGCCGATGTTGCATTAAACTAATAAGCTCCTACTTAAGAAATAATTGCAATAAATCAAGTTGAGCCAAATTTGATTTATCGCAACCAACACGTTAAACATACAAACATGAAGAACTCACACAAACTATGCTGAGAGCGAAGCTTGATTTATATCTGCTGGGTTTCAACTCACAAAAATCATCCCAACAAAATCGTAAATGAGCAACACTGAGTGAGTTAAAATAGTTATCAGTTAACTGTCTACTGTTAACAAATTCACTAATGACTGATAATGGGTCACGAAAAACTCTTAAAAGAGGAGGTATTATGGCAACGATGGGAAAATATTGCAAAGCTTACCCAATTCAGAAATTGAGACAGTTCAGTCAGTGGACTGAAAATGCAGAAAATACGAGGAAGGAAAAGAAAGAAATGGATACCAAGGAAGTCGAAGTGAATAGAACACTCACTGAAGATGACTTTCTATATCTGCAAGAAAACTATGTAGTCACAGATGGCATTTTCAAGGACGAGAACATCGTTTTCGATAATGTGACTCCTGAATGGAAAGAGTTTTGCCACAAGACCCTCGCTTTTGAGATTCCAGTTTACGAACCTGTTAAAGTACAAGCATCAGCAAATCAAGACAAAAGCGATTCATAACCAGGAGGGATTTTCATGAACGAGTTAGTACAAAGATTATCACAAGGAGAACATCCTGTCGAAGCAAGCTTAAGACCAGAAAAAACAGCGACAGCATTCAAAGAAAGTATCGACAGAGGGTATGTACATATAAAGTTCACGAATACTAAGGGAGGGACTGATTTAGGAGTCCAACTCGACACAGAAGCATCTAATTTCAATGAAGCTGACTTCTTGAACCAAAAAGGTCAGGTTCACATAGTTGGAAACCTAACTCTGAACTACGAGAAAGTTCGATGCATCGCAGATATTGACCTGGCAACCTTGGAAGGGAAGGGACACCTTGAACCCATAGAAGGGTGATAACATTTTGGATGAAAATGCATAGTGTACAATGCATAACCTATTAACTAATTCGAGATAAATTATGTATCAAGACGACAAAGAAGACACGACGATTTACAAAGTTGTACTCAACCACGAAGAACAGTATTCCATTTGGCCGGCTGAGAGAGAGAACGCACTAGGTTGGAAGGATGCTGGCAAAAGTGGTCTCAAACAAGAATGTCTGGATTATATCAAAGAAGTTTGGACTGACATGAGACCGCTGAGTCTCCGGAAAAAAATGGAGGAAGCTGCTCGCAATCAGTAGAAACACATTGAAGTTGCACGTTTATTCGTAGTGGTCGTCCTTTGTTATGAGTCATTTGTATTTATACTGGACAAAGGACAAATGATTAATGGCAAATGACGACTAGAACATCAAAAAGTGCAATGCGCTATCGTTAGATGATGAACACTACACAAATACATAAATCCTGCGTTACCTGTCCCTACCCTAATCCTCAGGCTTCGGTACGTTTATTTTGCTTTCCCTACGCAGGGGGTAGTTCTCTGATTTTTCGTACATGGTCTAACAGCCTACCTAAAACCGTTGAAGTCTGTCCCATCGAATTACCAGGACGAGGAACCCAGATGAAGTTGGCTCCTGTCTCGCGGATAGAACCCTTGGTTGAGGCTCTAGCGATCGCCATCCAACCACATTTAGATAAACCATTTGCCTTCTTCGGTCACAGCATGGGTGGGCTTGTCAGCTTTGAGCTTGCCCATCTAGTCCGTAGAGAATATAACATTAGTCCTATTCATCTATTTGTATCTGGTCGCCGAGCTCCTCAAACCCCTAATCCAAAGCCACCCATCCACGCCTTACCAGAGCTTGAGTTCATAGAAGAACTGCGTCGCCTCAATGGTACACCCAAAGCAGTACTAGAAAATAGCGAACTCATGCAGCTTCTTATCCCCATCCTGCGAGCAGATTTTGCTGTTCTTGAAACTTATGTTTATGCTCCTAAACCCATCCTCGACTGCCCCATTAATGTTTTTGGTGGCTTAGAAGATGAGGAGGTTAGTGGCGATGAACTCCAAGCCTGGCGGAACCAAACAAATGCGGCTTTCTCTCAGCAGATGTTTCCAGGAGATCATTTCTTCCTACACTCAGAGCAATCACTCCTGTTGCAGTCTCTTTCTCAGGAACTGCACCGAATGACAACAAACTGTTAATTGAGAAGCACTTCTCAATGGTTACCAGATATTCTCTCACTGGGGAAAACTCCATTTTCCAGAGGGGGCTGAAGAACCCCACCCCGGTAAACCTACGCTTCACCTCCCCTCCCCGCAAGCGAGGAGGGGATTGGGTGGTGCGGTGCAGAGATTGTAAGAAATAAGTGATTATCTGGTCTTACTCCTTTCCCGGTGTAAGATTACCTCTATCTCTGATCTTCAAACTTGGCTTCCTTGGCGTCTTGGCGGTTTATTTTTTCGGTATTCTTCTAGCGGGAAGGGAGTAACAATACTAGTTGGTATCGCGATCACTAAAATCTACCAAAGCCGTTGAATCGAGTATGCATCAAAGGCTGAATCCATACCCACAATAGATACTTGTTGCACTATTGCTTGAGCAATCAACAATCTGTTAAACGGATCTTGATGATGCAACGGCATGGTGGCAACAATCGCAACATGGTCTATTTCGATACTTAGTAAATCTATGCTGTTCTGCACCATTTGCTGTTTCACAAATGTTGCCAGCGATAAATCAAATCTTAATTTACCAAGACTATGTTTAATTGCCATCTCCCAAATACTGGCAGTGCTGAGCAACTTCTCGTTCAACTCATCTTCAATGAGTGCTTTTGCTGAAGGGCTTAATCGAGGACTATCCGTGACAAACCAGATAAAAGTATGGGTGTCTAACAATAATCTCATTCCATGTACTCTTTAAAATCTTCCAAAGGTTCATCAAAATCATCAGATATCCATATCAATCCTTTAGCACTGCCTGCTTTAGCAGGATAGCGTTTTGTTGATGAGACTGCAATAAGTTTAACAACAGGTTGCTTGTCTTTAAGAATGATAATTTCTTCGCCTTTGATAGCTGCATCTATGAATTGAGCTAGATTTTCAGAAGCTTCTGCTAGGGTTACTTGTTGCATGAGAATACCTTTTGAATATTTCATCTCTATTTTAGCAACGAGTTCTAGAGTGAGTTTTATGGCCACCACTCTGCTAAGTAAGTCGGCACTACGATCCAAGCTTTTTTAATTTTGCAGAAAGTAAGCGGGATCAATTTCCGTCCCCGAAGTTTGCCCGGAGGGAAACCAACGCTCTTAACCTAGATCTGGATAAGCCGTCATTCGCACTGACTCCTCCTTGCAACTTCTCTTTACCTAACTTTCCAAGACAAATTTTTAATTCCAAGATAGCAGTACTGTTGCACTCGTTCTTCAAAGGCGGACCTTACTGTTAGTGAATAAACAATAGAGAAAATCAAGTCCGAAAGCTAGTCCTATCATCACAATCATAACCCATAGAGTTTGTGGGTCTGTTTGTGCAGTCCGCTCCCACAATACAATGATCGCCGCGATACAGGAAAAAGCGCCCACCAGAGAGATCCATCGATAACTTTGAGTTTGCTGGTAGAGCCGAACATTGGCTAGGTTCACTGCCGCAAAGATTGACAGAAATCCCGCGCTACCCATTGTGGATATACTGGATAGGTCAAACAGGTTGGCAAAGACAAGAGTCAGCCCACTAGTCATAAATAAGCCTACATGTTGCAAGTTGATTACCTTTTTCGCCAACACGTTCGGTTGATTTTTAGATTCGGCGATCACGTAACTAAGACGAGCTGAGCCGTAAAACGTAGCATTAATTGCTGAGGTAGTTGATAGGAGGGCGGCGATCGTCAGCAAAACGACACCAAACTGCCCCATAAATGGTTTAGCTACTTTCACCAAAGCGTAATCTCGTGCAGCTACAATCTCTCCCAGTGGCAAAGTTCCCACCGTAACCACTGCAATCAGCACATAGAGGAGGATGACGAAGACCACAGCCGAATAGTAGGCACGTGGTAAAGTACGTATAGGATTGACAACGTCCTCCGCTGTATTGGCGATTAGTTCAAAACCCTCATAAGATAGAAAAATCATCATCGCTCCGGAAAAGAGCGGTCCTATATCGGGTAGTTCAGTCAGTTTTAGTTGCTGAAAGTCAATGCTCCATATGCCCATAGCAATGAATAACAGCAGTATCCCAAGTTTGAAGCCGACGATCCAGCTTTGGGCTTTACCAATATGATCCGCACTGAGGAGATTCAATCCACTGATCCCAACTATCACCAAATTGATCAGTAAATGCTTCCAAAAGAACTGATCTGATTCGGCAAAGAGACTGGCTCCGTAGCTGCCAAATGCTGAAAGGTAAAGGGAAAGCATGACTACATAGCTCAGCCACAGCATCATATTGAAACTGCCACTTACCAGCCCTGTACCAAAAGCCTGGTTTAAGAACGTTACTGTCCCGCCCCGACTCTTGTAAGCTACCGAAAGTTTGGCATAGGCATACGTAGTCAATAGAACCACCACACCTGCAATTGCAAAGGCTATTGGTGCGCCTTTAGAGGTTAGCTGGACTGCAAGCCCGATTGTGGGAAAAATACCGCCGACAATACCGCCTATACCCACTGCCAACACGGACCAAAACCCCATTTTCCCTTTTGACACCAAAAACGCCTCCAATGTTTTGGCTGACAGTAGACTAGGACAAACTAGGTCCAAAACGAAGAAGTGAGTCTACATCAGTGAATATTACTTTACCATTTAGTAAAAATGGTGTGGAGGTAAGACATACTGATCTCAGGTGTAACTTTTAGACTAATGGCAAATTATCGCTTTTTCGCTTAAGATCGGTTCAACTGAAAGCTCTATTAAGTAGGTGGAAGTAATGAATAAAATTGCACTGGCTTTACTTTGCGGTTCCAGCGTGTTTGCTTTAACGCTGCTCAATGTCCATCCGGCTTTTGCTAAGAAATTTTCCCCCCAGGATCTAGCTAACCCCACCTCGCAGCCAACTGGCACTCAAACAGTCAACACAGCGATTTCACAAGAAGATTCCCTGTCTTCACCAACGACATTTAATGAAAAAGTCAAACAGCTTGCCCTACAGCAGTTTGGCTGTACCTGCGCCAACTGTCAAGCAACAGCACGGCAGATGCTGTTGCAAGGTAGTCTTCCTCATTAAGTGGTCCTGAGTGCTGAGTGCTGAGTAGAATCTTGGTAACAGGATCTGCATTTTTAATCAATGATTTAGTCCATTTCCAATTACATACTCCCCCTTAACGCCGCCGTTTGACCTGCTGCAAAATTTTTGCTGAACGATTTGCGATTCCTGGACGAGTAAGGATACCTTGAGATGGGCTAAGCAATAGCGCCAACAAAAACAATCCCGAAACCACTAACACAATTGCTGCACCTGATGGCACATTTTGGTAGTAGCTAATATACATCCCACTAATGCTACTCATCATCCCCATAATTGCACCGACCCCATCATTTGGTGTAACTCTTTGACGACTAAATAAGCCGTAATCCCAGGATCAATGAGTAAAGAGACAACTAACACCACTCCCACAGGTTGCATACTGGCAATAATCGTCAGGGTGATTGCCGCTGTTAAACCAAAATGAATCAAATTAATCGGTAATCCACTTGCTTGAGCGCCTAGTGGGTCAACGGTGTAAAATAGCAACTCTTTGTAAAAAATTTTCACCACTACTAAGACTACAACTGTGATGGCTACAGTACGCCAAACATCGGATGCAGTGACACCTAAAATGTCTCCGAAGAGAAAACTATGCAAATCGAGTTTGCTTTTTAATAATGTAATGAGTATGATGCCCAACGCTAAAAAGCCAGAGAACACTAATGCCATTGCCACATCGACTTTGATACGAGATTGGGATTGAATCCAGGCAATGAAAAATGTACTGAGAGTTCCACCAGATAAAAGCACCAAGAAAAATATCGACACCCAAGAAAAAGGCGATCGCTGCTCCCTGGTAACACAGCATGGGCAATCACATCTCCTAACAAACCCATACGCTGCACAATCAAATACTACCAACCACCGAACACAAAACCCCCAGCATAATCGCAGTAAAGAGCGCATTCCGCATAAACTCAAACTGTAGCGGTTCCAATAGCACGTTTAACATAAATCTTTAATTCAAGTACATGTTACTTTTTATTACAATCTCGTCCAGATTGAAAACAAAAATGATTATCATTGTACGCTGTAATTGAACCAAACTTACAAAAAATGGGGTTGCATGGTTAAGGTGTGGGGTGTCGGGTTCATAGGGAAATCATCTGCGGGATGGGTTTAAAGCCTTTCATCCGATGTGCTTCAAATAGATGAAAAACACTGTCAAAACGAAACACAAATCAGGAGAGCAAAATGTCATTAAACGTTAGCGTGCATCTCATTGACCAAGCAAAAGCAGGTAAGGTTAACGAAGCAGACTTTGTTGATAGCATCAGAGAATCATTACCTTACGCTTGGGGAATAGTCGAAAATCTTGCAGAGCGTCTCATCAGAGGAGAAGAATGGGCTAATTATAGCGTTGCACCACCAACGGAAAAACACAGAGCGCAACTATTACGAATGATGGGTGGAGATGCGATTCGCGGTGCAGTCGAGCGCCATTTTGGGATAAAATTGGCATTCCAAAACTGCCATAATGTCGCCGCTTTTCATCAACAGAATTTAGACTCACGAGCATACTTAGATTTTATCTCCATCCAGAGTCAAATTCTCAACCAAACACCTGAATTAGTAGACTGTTAATTAGCAATTAGCTATTAGCCAGTATGATGTCTACTTCTGTTGATGAGTTATAGTCGGAAGCCTTTGGGAGAGAGGATTAAACCTCCTCCCGTTTCAACAATAATATATTATCTCCATAGGCACGTTGCAAATTCTCCGATGCCACCACTTCTTTGATTGAACCCTGAGCAATTAACTGTTTATTCAATAATAATAAAAAATCACACTTCGTTAACGTCATTGCCAAATCGTGAGTGATGACCAAGAGAATTTTTCCTTGAGATTTTAATTCAGAAAACACATCAAACATGATTGATTCTGTCTTTTTGTCAACCCCGACAAGCGACTCATCAAAAAAGAATAATTCGGCTTGATGTGCTAATGCTCTTGCTAAAAAAACTCGCTGTTGCTGTCCTCCTGACAATTCACCAATTTGACGAGAACGCAAATCTAGCATTCCTACCCGATGTAGAGCAGCTTTCACAATTTCTCGAGATTGGGAACTGGGTTGACCCGGGCTGTATGTGCTGTACGCGCCATCATTACCACAGTCCACACCGTATTGGGGATAGTCCCAGTCAATAGAAGATCGCTGCGGTACGTAAGCCACTGATCGCAACTGCTGTTTCAAAGCGCGATCACGAAACTTCACAACTCCATTTTCGGTGGGAAACTAAACCCAGCATTGCCTTGACTAGAGTGCTTTTACCCGCTCCATTTGGACCGATTACACCAACGATTTTTCCTGGATGAGAGCGAAAACTGATATCATCAACAGCCTTTAACCCTCGGTAATTCACATTTAAATGCTCAACTTCTAAAACCATCTTTAAGTATAATAATGATAATCAATATAATGACACGAATCCGAATTGTCAACGGAAATAATGTTGCAATTCCAAGTGAATAGCGTCTAAAATCTGACCCTGATGGGACTTATGGGCTGTAGTTCTTCCTCACCAGAATCAAATTTCACTACTGCTACACCGCAGACAAATACATTTACCAATAAAAATGGTATGCTATCAATACCCTATACTTGCATTGTGCAGACATCTGCCGTCGCTCTCCTTCGATGTCTGAGAATGAGTTCATTGCGGTATAACCCCCAGCCAATGCTTTGTGTTTACATAATGTAACAATAACCGACTCTCATATAGAAACTTATTGTTCTGAAGTCAGAATTCGTCTCAACAAGAGTGTGCTACCCCTAATTCGCACGCTCTATATCTTTGGAGAAGTGGGGGGTGTGAGTCTCGTTGGGAGCATAAATTAAATAGGATTGCAATAGTAAGCGCGTAAGTACTTTCTATTGAAATTCCCATGGGGAGTTTAGGAAGTTAGAAGAAAGAACTTAAAAGCTAAAGCAATCCTAATTTAAGTTGTAAAAAACTCGTTGTAGCTGTAACAGTTAACACTCAACAGTCAACGGCTATATTGCGCCTCTTGTCAACTAAAATCGCGCAACATTTTTTTAATTTCGATGTTGTGCAATTCTTCTTGACCAATCATAGTGCGAGCGAATTCTTCTAGATAAATGCTGGCATCTTCCACAGTAGAGAGTAAATCTTTGTAAAGATTCAAAGCTTTTCTCTCATGGTTGAGACTTTCCGCTAAAATGTCTTGTACACTGTGTTTGTAAGTTTCCTCGATAGGCGCAATCCGCAAGGTAGGATGCCCCTCTAAACCAGTGAGAATTTCTCCTACCTGTTGGGCATGAAGTAAAGATTCATTCGCCTGCCCTTTGAAAAAATCTACAATTGGAATCCGGTTGGGTCCAGTCACCATTAAGGAGTAGTGGGTATAACGTACTACTCCAGCGAGTTCAAATTCCATGATAGACTTTAGTAAGTCGTTTGTTTTTGTCTGGTCAAGGTCTTTCATCAATTGTCCCTTTGTAAGTAGTTGTTAGCGATCGCAGTTTACCGTTATTGAGTCGGCAGAGCATCATTTCCTTCCGTGGGTTGGCAGTAAGGTAAGAGCGGTTTCAGCAAAGACTCTAAAGCTGTAATAGACTTGTCTTGAGCGTAATTTAAGCTTAGACTAAATTGAAAAAAAAACTGGACAACCTTCACCTACTCGTTGGAAGTTGAGAGTTATTCTTTAGCAGGGGCTTTAATTGCCTCATCGATTTTTGTCCGACTTTCCTTATTGTGTTTGAAGAATTGACTCTTGTTGCCCAGTGTTTTTCAAAGATAGCGTAACAACCTCATTAATTCTGTTGTCACAATAACCCTATCACACTACGAACATGAAGTTTGATACTTTTTTCGCTATATTTTGCATGGAAAGATTAATTTTTATAACCCCTTTTATTTGAAGAGAATCTGGGTTCAATCATTATCAGGTACAAAATTCTGCATACCTATTACACGGGGTGCAGAAATAAATCTACCATTTACTCCAGAGCGCTTGGACACTTGCAACTTAGATTTTTTTAATTTTTAATTCCGAGTAGCGATACTAGCTAGTTAGTTTAATAATATTTATTCTCATTAATTTTCTTTTTTCATATTTCTTTTGAATTCTTCCATACTAAACTCTTGGCGTTCTACCTTCATGTGACAGTAGAAAGTGCGTGTTAGTGGGTTAAATCTAGCCTTGGACATTACCACCTTACAACATACAAGATTGTTAACAAATGATTTAAGATTGCGATAGACAAGGCTTCGATGAAGGTGCTAATTATAGTAACAATCAGTAAGCAAACTTACATAATAGCTCTGAATTGACTGATAAGTGGCTAAACTAGATAAAATATAAAATCCATTTAGATTAATTTAATCGACTGTTATTATGTGGAATGCAACGCGGTCAGAGATCTCGATTTTCAGACCTATATCTTGATTATGGGGTATTTTTGACTATTATTAGATCCATTACTGTTTGCAGCAAAAAAAGACCAGACAACATCATGCTAAGTAAAAAAGTTCGCCTTACTACGTAATACGTTGCGTAGTAAGGCTGAGCGCCCACGGACGAAGATCCGTTTAGAATCCCCCGTGTTTCAACTGGGGAAGATGTCAATATAAGTATATCGGTTAACAATTATTAGATACTGTTTACCGAGTGTTGATCACTTTTGAAGGAATATTTATGCTAATGCCACCTCCGCCCTCCCCACCTGATCATAGTAGAGAGATACTTGCCAAGTTAGCAGATTACTACCGTCAATTGGCAGACTACCATGAAAGGTCTGCAGAAATTGCTGCCAAACAACTCTTCCATATAGAGGCATTATTGAATCCGATGCTTAGCCTCAATTCAGAAGCATCTGCTGACAGTCAAATGACCTTGTCTGCTCCTAAAAAACACAATATCGATAACGAAAAGGATGATCTTAACAATTTGGAGTCAGAACCGAACTCAGCTTTGTTTGCAGCAACTGCTGAGCAGCTAGCTGATGACACTCTCGAAAGTTTAGAGGCCGAACTAGAGTCCGGTTCGTTTGCAGCAACTGCTGAGCAGCTAGCTGATGACATTCTCGAAAGTTTAGAGGCCGAACTGGACTCCGGTTCGTTTGCAGCAACTGCTGAGCAGCTAGCTGATGACACTCTCGAAAGTTTGGAGTTAGAACCGGAGTCCGGTTCGTTTGCAGCAACTGCTGAGCAGCTAGCTGATGACACTCTCGAAAGTTTAGAGTCAGAACCTATTCATGATGAGTCTTCGGAAGCTGCTTTAATACAAGAGATGACAGCACATCAAGCCATTTCCAACATTTTAGAAGCTAACAAAGGCAAAATCTTGCAAATCGACTATTTAATCTGGGAGCTTTACGGGCAGATGAATGAAAAAGATCATATGTCAGTCAAGACTGAAGTAGAAAAAGTCCTCTCTCAAGGAGAGAATGAAGGTTCTTGGTATGCGATTCCTGATTCTCCTGGTTGCTGGACTGTTGACCTAAGTTATTTTCCAGATTTAGCCTCGAACTTGAATAAAGTATCTTCCACTACTAAAAAGTCTTCTACGAAAAAGAAAACTAGCAATACCAATAATAAGTCTCCACAAGCACGTCTTACTTACTCACGCTTGCCTTATTCCCCTAAGTTGGAGCAATATGTGACCTTAACAGCAGCTTTGGCACAGATCCTTCAAGAAAGTTATCCTCAAGCGATGAATATTGATGCTATTTTGCAGTGGTTTTATCCGGAGGGCTTATCTTCATCCGAGCGCAAGCAAGCACGCGCATCTATCAACGATATGTTAAACAAAGGCAGTGGTTATAAAGGCTGGAAGCGAGTCAAAGCAGGGCAATATATGTGGGATGCTCCTGTCCCATCCAGTCGCCGCTAACCATTGCCGTTCAGTTTACGGCAGTTTTCAGGTAAAGTCTGCAGGAGAGAAGTTTCTCGAAAGCTCGTCGGGGGAAGCTTCCCCCTACAGACTTTCATCCCGCGAGTTTTACGTAAAAAGACCACAGTTATAGGGGCGAACGGTGACATATCATGTTCGGTTGAACACTTGTAAGAAAGCTTTTAGTTGTGCTTTAGAACTCTTAAATTCTTAACAGCGCTAAAGCGCACGGACAGATTCTTCCCTTGGGAAACACTTGGACGTACTGTCCTCAACTACGAACTTATCTTTTATTTATAACTCATTGACCGAACATGAAATTAATGAAACTCAGTAAATCCAATCATACTTGCAATGGACTGTTGGCAGTTTTGGCGGTGTCACCTGGCAACAGATGTAAGTTTTAGCGCCTGGGCAATTGACGCTGTAGGTGCTGTACATTTAAACAAAGATACTACGTAGATTCAGATATTGAAATTGCGCTGCTACTAAGCTGCATATTACCTTTGGTAGCAATCAGCTATAGGAATCATATTTGATTTCTGAAAAAATAAATTGGCTAGAGACTGACTATACAAAGGTTTGTCTCTCAGTATACTTAGTAAGATTCAAGTACGATTCCTATATTTCACGCACAATTTAATTTAGAACAAAACAATTACTCTTCTGATGAGGAATGGTTTGCAGATTGAAGAAAAAAGCGGAGTGGGAACTTTTACGCAGTTGGGAAAGGTTCTGTAAAAGTTTTAACTCTCCAACGTACCAGAAGCGCAAGCGGGAGATACGGAAAAGGGTGATAATCGTGAATGGTTATTTTTTGCCTCAATCATCTCGTTGCACAAAATAACCAGACATAAGTTGTTTGATTTGACTACCGTGCTTTAGATCGTTTCCCAGTTGGGACAGGCAACAATTAGAGTGGCACGCCTTCGTGCCAGCAAATCAAGCAAAGTTAGATCAAAATCCAATGTAGTCACCGATGACTTTGGTTGTGTTAGTAGCTCTTAGTCGTTATTAGCAGCTTTTTTGAAGGAGTAACTATAGCGCTTTTGATGTTGTCTCTCATAGACTCTCGTCCTCACTCCGCCCTAACGGGCACCCCTCTCCCAAACGTGAGAGAGGGGCACCAGGAGAAAGGATTCTGTATGTGACTCAAACAGTAAACGTTATATATATTACAGTTTAACTTGTGCGTGTGAGGGATTTAACTTTGTACTTAGACAAGCCACAACTTTGGCTAAAAATTCCTTTCTTGTCCTTGATCGGTGCAATATCGTTTCTGGCATTTAGCCTGAATGTTGTTGGCGCTAAGGCGCAAGTAGTTCGAGACTATCACCCGATTCCCTTAGTCATTGGAACTCCTGTCAAAAATACACTCTCGGATAAAGATATTCCTACAGGTCAAGGAGGATTTGCCCGAGATTACATTTTGAATTTGAAAGTAGGTGACCAAATATTGATTGAATTGGAATCGGATAAATTTGACACTTTAGTTACCCTAATAGGTGCTAACGGTACAACAGTAGCAGAAAACGATGATGGTCCTGGTGGCACAACCGACTCTCTCCTGTTTGCCCGGATTGTTAAGTCTGGTAATTACGTCGTGCGGGTAAGTGCCTTTGGTAAAACAGGAGGTGGTCCGTTTACCCTTAAGGTAACACGGGTAATCGAAGAGAGAGCAAGAGGGGGGACAAGGG
>JAQYWO010000477.1 GCA_029379215.1 Rhizonema sp. PD37 | reverse complement strand
ATCTCCCACTGCCCGTCTTAGGGGCAGAGATTGGTTGTAGTATTTGAGGGCTTCCTGCTTTTGTCCTAAATCGTCGTAGACAGCACCGATGTTATTGAGGGTTCTAGCTTCTAGGGAGCGATCTCCCTCTGCCCGTGCGAGGGGCAGAGATAGGTTGTAGTATTTGAGGGCTTCCGGCTTTTGTCCTAAATCGTCGTAGACAGCACCGATGTTATTGAGGGTGGTAGCTTCACCAGAGCGATCTCCCACAGCCCGAGAAAGGGGCAGAGATAGGTTGTAGTATTTGAGGGCTTCCTGCTTTTGTCCTAAATCAGAGTAGACTTTACCGATGTTATTGAGGGTAGTAGCTTCACCGAAGCGATCTCCCACTGCCCGAAAAAGGGGCAGAGATAGGTTCAAGTATTTGATGGCTTCCGGCTTTTGTCCTAAAGCGTCGTAGACAGCACCGATGTTATTGAGAGTTCTAGCTTCACTGGAGCGATCTCCCACTGCCCGAAACAGGCGCAGAGATTGGTTGTAGTATTTAAGGGCAAGTTGAGGTTGACTAATTTTGTATACACCAAAACCGAGCCAAACCAATGCAGTTGCTTCCAGTTTTTGATCATGAAGTTTTTGTGCGAATTCCAGAACTTGTTGGAATGTTTGTATAGCTTGTTGGTATCGCTCGTGCTGTGCTTGTTGCTTTCCTTTCTCTAATAATTGTTGTGCTTGTTGAGCGGATACGTTTGAAGTTTGTGCTTGTGCTTGTTGAATTACGAGCAATGCAGAAACCGAAGTTATCCCCACGCCAACCGCCAAAAGCTGACTGATAATCATCTTGTTCATAGATAAAATTTATTGCATTGCCTTATAAAGTCAATTTTTACTCATACTGTGATAATTCTTGTCATAATAAGTACCATAGATGCTGTATGTGTTGGGTAGAGCAGAGCCAAACCCAACACATACAGCATTTTGAAGCGTTGGGTTTCGTTCAAAAACCCCATCTGCTAAGTTTAAGTATGGGGGCTTCTTGTTACCTGCTCTCCCCTGATTTTGTATGAGAGATTTTTGACGAACATAGGCGATCAATAGGGGGTAGCTTGAATGGATATTGTATTATGTTGTGAATCAAACTGAATTTCATTGACGACATACTGGCGATCGCGAGCGACTGACTGAATACCACGTAAGTGTTCTTGAGAAACAACTGGTGGCCCTAGGTTAACTATTGCTAAACCTTGATTGGGATTTTGAATCGAAAAAGTATTGAGGGGAAGATTTTTCCAACTAACTGGTTGTCCTACAGGGCGTTCTCTTTCTCCACGAATTATTGGATTGCCATTTTTTCGATAAACCGTAACACCATTTTGAAACACAACTTTTTCGACTTGGTTTAAGGGAATGGCGAGAGCCTTGCCGTGACGCTGGATGATTAATTTCTGATCTGGTGCATTGATAGCAGTTAGCTGTCCACTGTTAGATTCACCACCTTTGACAAAGACATCAGCCAGTGCAGGTAGTGCTACAGAAACAGCTAGTGGCTGTACTGATTGCGTTTGCGATAATAATAAGTCTTTGTTCGGTGCAGTCAAGGCAGTGACAGTTTGCCGACTTGCTACCATGCCTGTTGCGAGAGTAAAAACAGCTACAACTAATACTTGAGAGAAAAGTTTCATTGCTTTCAGAGTAATTTCAATTGTATTTGGCTTTTTATATTCAACAACACGTTTATCTGTTAGATTTTCGGAAAATACTGTAAAAAATTTAATGTATGTACAATAGCGTGAAAACTGCTAACTTATCTATCCTGGGAGTACTATTGTGACTCGATCTCCTCAACCAAAGCCAGAACTAACGGTATTAGGGAAATTTGCTAGTATTGTTGGCTTACTAGGTGCCGCACTATTCTTTGCAGGCTGGATTTATCGTTGGTCATATTTCTACTTTTTTCAACTAGAAGTGACAAGTCTGGACTTTCCTGCACAGTCATTTCTGTTTGTCCCACTACAAATATTTTTCGGCAATGGATGGGCACTGTGCAGAACAGTGTTAGCATTCATTCTGACTACATTTCTGATTCTATTGAGTTTATGGCTGTTGAGGATAGTCAGTGCTTTTTTGGTATTCAAACTTCAAAAGCGATTTTTATCGACTCGAAAGGTTCATACAAACCACCGCCAGCGCTCATGGTTTGCCAAACAAATCAGATCTTGGGCATTGTTTAATTATGTGCAATTACGTTCAATTAGAGCAATGCGCTCATTTCTCAATGAAATTATTATTGTCTCGTGGATGTTATTTGTCTTATTCTGGCTATCACAGTGGCAAGGAACTGTAGATGCAAGAAGAGATGCCAGTCCCCAATCAACTTTGCCTGTAGTCGCATTAATTACACCAGAAGAAAAGTTCGCACTGGGACGTAAACTAGATAATATGTTTGCTAACCCGGCATTGAAAGGCTACAAGATTATTGGAGACCGAGGTTTAGTTGAGGATATTCACGGTAAGGAAGATACTGATACAAGTAATCCGAAACAACCGCGAGTCTGGCGGTTACTTTTAGAACGAGGAGGTTGGATTTACTTGTTTCAAGCATTACCTGCAAACGCAACGTTCGATCAACGACCATTGGTATTGGCTGTGCAGGAAAGTGAAAAGGGACATCTACTGATTCGGAGTCCAGAAGTCTCTAAAAGCACATCTCCTTAAGAGGTTGTTTGAAAAGGGTTGACTTGAGCCTCAAGTGTAACTCAGGGACGCGGTCTCAAATTCCGAAACTCCGATTCTTTCGTAACAGTTTCTCGGTAGCCAAGGTAGTGAAACACACGTTTGAGGACTTTTCAAACATCCTCTAAGGAGATAATTCATTTTAATAGGACAAAAAAAGCACACTCCTGTGAGTAAATGTTTTGGAGTTCGATTTTGTTCGTTAAGCAAACAGTTTATTCAATTCGGGAAAACCACTTACACGAGTGTTCTCCCCTATATACATATGTAGCAATCATTTTTCAAATTGGTATAATAAAATAAGGTATTGCAAAATCAAATATTGGTTGTAGGTTTGAATCTTCTTGTCTACAATTCTGAATTCCGTCTTTTGACTCCTTTTTCAATAAGCATCACCAATTAAAATAAAAGAGGACCAATAATAAGGGTGATGCTCCAGTTGGTTAAGCTTGGCATGTTGTAAAGCCTGAACTTTCGTCATACCTTGTTTGAGGTTTTTGTAAAAATCAATCATGAGTTGTTGAGTGGCTTTGTCATCAGCAGCCCACAAACTAGCCATGACAGCTTGAGCACCAGCACGCTCAAAGATGTAAGCAACATTTACAATCCCTTCGGTTGAAGATTTGGTTTCTTGAGCAGTTTGACAAGCAGCAAGAGTAAGAAGTTGTGTCCCTTTTAACCCCAGAAGCGCTGCATCAGCAAGATTAAACTGAATATTATCCGCAAACAGTAGTGTATTTTCTTTCAACTTGAATTTCTGGCAACCATGCTCTTGAAAGCAACCATGAGTCGCTAAGTGTATAAAGGAAAAACCGTAAGCTTGAGCCTTAAAATGAGCGAGAGTTGCATCCTTACCCACATACGCTTGACTACCAGGGAAGAAATGAGTAATTTGGTTAATCTCACTTTCAGCCCCAGGAAGGGGTTGAGGAGAAGGGAGAGGATTACCAAATGCTATAATAGCTTTTTGTGGCTGTAGATGTGATGATTGTGAAGATTGTAGGGAACGAGTAGAAATACGGGTAAGATAATTAATCGGATAGTTTTGGATTAAAAATCGTTTTTTTGTCTTGTCATAAAGAGTTTCAAACGGAAGAGAGCGTAGCTTCCCAGCCGCGATGATACTGAGTTGTTTTGGTGAGAGAGCCTGAATTTGCTTTTCAATCGGGCGAATTAGAAGTTCGTAAAAAGGACTACTTCCGGTTTCAATGTAATTGTCTTTGCTATCATCCTGAAGCTGTTTTAAGTAGTTGCTGAGGAGTTTGTCAAATTTATCATTAGTAATAGGTGTTTGAACAACATTCAAATGCTCTTTGGATAAGACAAAGATGGCAATAGAGTTGGGAAGTGATACGGGTTGAATGACAACAGTACCAGCAGGGATAGAAGACTTGAGCTGAGTAATTTCTGTGGGAGTGGTTTCAAAAAGTTCTGAGACTTCAGGAAAACGTTGAGAAATATCGTTAGCATCCTTGTAATGTTGTGCTTCTAGTTGTCGAAGCTGTTGAGAGAAAGCTTCCGAAAAGTGATTTTGCAACTGTTCTCGTTGTCGTTCAAGAGATTGATCTTGTTGATTCCAGTGGTAAAGAGCAAGCTGTGCTTGTATGCTAGAAGCTTTTGCCTGAATGAAGCGAGAGTAATCAGCTAGATC